>MNYI01000057.1 GCA_001873945.1 Candidatus Desantisbacteria bacterium CG2_30_40_21 | reverse complement strand
CAGGTAAAGTAATTCACCACGGAGAACACATAAGTTGATAGGTTGATGAGTTTATAGATTGAAGGAACACAGATTCATAATTCATAAACATTTCCTATCAATTCATCCACTTATCAACCCATCAACTATTCAACTTATCAACTTTTTGTGTTTTCGTGCCTTTGTGGTGAGTAGTTACCTTTTCTGTCCTTAAAACTTCCTCTTCTCCAGCACCTGCCTTGCAGTCTCTCTCACCATTTTGTCTCGATCATTAGCAGCTATTCTCTTTATATATTTGACACACTTGGGGTTACCTATCCTGCCCAGAGCATAAACACTATACCCTCTCACATCCTTATTGGAATGTGATAAGGCATTAATCAATGGGTTTACTGCGGGCTTGCCTATCCTTGCCAATGCTTCTGCGGCATTTTTTTGCACAGGGGCACTCGTATCACTAAGGCTATTAATTAAACTATCAACAGCCTGCTTATTACCAATCATTCCCAGGACAATAACAGCTCGCCTACGAAGCTCATCATTTTTATCGTTAAGGGCAGCAATAGCTGTATTGATAAGCACCTTATCACCCCTTTTGCCTACCTTGCCAAGGATAGTGATGGCGTATTGCCTGACAACAGGGTCGCTCTTTTTATTATTAGCTACAATAATCAATTTTTCTATTGATGGCTTACCTATTTTAATCAAGGAACGGGCTGCATTCTCTTGAGTGGTTGCATCCTTATCAATTAATGCCCCTATCAAGCCATCAATTCCAGCCGGGTCTGCTATTTCACCAAGGACAACCACTATCATTCTGCGAATATCCAGATCTTTTTCATCCTGTTTCTCCTCCAATACCTTAACCAATGGCTTTGTTGCCTTACTATCCTTAAACACACCAAGTGATGTAATTGCATTTATTTTTACCTGTTTATCCTCATCCTTTAAGAGTGCGATGATTGGAACAGCAGCCCGCTTGTCACCCAGCATACCAAGAGACATAACCGCACCCTTACGAATTTGTGGATTTTTATCCTTAAGAACAACAATCAAGGGCTTAACAGCAGTTGTATTTTCCAGCATACCAAGGGCAACGGTTGCCCCATTCCTGATATTATCATTTTTATCCTGTAAGGCTTTAATCAAGGGTTGAACGGTAGCCGTACCAAAGGTGACAAGTGTATCAATCATAACACCTTTTACTTCATTGATATTATCATCCAGGGATAATATTAATGGATTTATTGCCTTTTTATCATTAATACTGCCCAGGGCACGGGCAGCCTGAATGCGAACCAGCCAGTTTTTATCGTCCAATAATTTGATGATAGGCTCAATGGCTGTTTTTTCTTTCATCTTCCCCAAAACAGTTGCACAGTTTCCTTTAACACACTCATTATCTTGCTTTAATCCTTCCATTAGACAGGGTATGGACACTGTTCCCATTCTGGAGAAGGCATCTACTACCTCATTCCTGACACCCCCTTCCGTATCCTTGAGAATATTAATCAATACCCTTGCAGACTGCGTTCCACCAAGTTTACCCAGAGCTCCTACCGTTACCCTGCGAACATCCTGTGCCCGATTATTCAGGTCAGGGATTATTGCATCTACTGCCTTTTGTTCCGGTATATCTCCAATGGCACTGATAATCTTTTTTCGCAACGAATTATTTTCACATCTATTATGGTCAGACTTCCCTCCATCCACATGTCGACAGATAGCCATCTCATCACTCAATAAGGCAATCAAGGCATCCAGCCCTCTTTTATCCTTCAACTCACCGAGAAACAGGCTTGACTCAATACATATCTCTTTATCCTTATTCTTAAGACTACTAATGAGAAAATTCCTTCCCTCTTCTATTCCGAGCATTCCCAATCCAAAGCCTGCCTTAACTTGAGTCTCCTTGTTTTCATCCTTCAGGAGTGGGGTAAGGGAATTAATTGCCCTTGTATCACCTATTCTACCCAAGGCTACAGCAGCATTTCCCCTCACGCTACTATCTTTATCTTTCAAGGCAACTATTAGTGGACCAACCGCCTTTTTATCTTTTGTATGCCCAAGTGCTTCAGCCGCACTGCTTCGCACCCCTTCCACCTTATCTTTTTTCAGTGTTCTGATCAAGGCAGGAACAGCCTGCTCATCATCTAATATCCCTAAGGTTAAGGCTGCCTTGGTTCGTACAGCTGAACTCTCATCCTGTAATGCCTTGATCAATGGCTTAACTGTCCTTTTATCGGCTACATCAACCAACGAATAAGCAGCCATAACCCTGGTATACTCATCCGTACTCTGCAATTGACTTATCAGTTTTTCAACATTATCCTGCGGCAATTTTGGTTTTTGTCCACAACCATTGATAAATAATACAAGACCTACGATAGTTACTAACTTTAGCGTCTTCATGATTTTTCTCCTTTTGTTTTTATTAAATATTCAGCATTCAACTCATCAAGCTGTTACCTGATATCTATTATATCATACCTATAGGACATTAATCAATATATTTTTTTGAAAAATTAGCGTGGTTCAAAATATTTATCGCGGAAATGCAGAGAATTACACCTCATTGCCTTTATAACAATCGCATCTAAAATGTCCCCCGCTGGCGAGGGTTAGAGCCAAATTACCCTTTCGATAAGCCTAAAATTGCACAGATTAAAAATTTCAGTGATTTTTTATTTGACATATGTCCATATAGCTGGTATAATAATGGGCATTCAGTGTCAATTGGCAGTTATTATCAAGGAGGCTTTTAATAATGCAAAGAAATATACGATGGAACATGTCTTTAATCCTGATTGCTTCGGGTTTATCTATTTTTTACCTCTTACCAACAATTCAATGGTGCAGTATGTCTCAATCAGAAAGGAATGTTATCTCTGCATGGAATACCCTGTCAATATCTTTAAAGGACAGATTATCCGAGCTTAGCGTGTTTTCAAAGGAAAAGAAGAAAAAGATGTTATCTGTGAGCCAGCTTACAGATGAAGAGAGAAAGGCGTCTATTCTGTGGACATCTCTGTCTAAGGCAGAACAAAAGGATATAGAGCCATGGTGTAAATTACCTATAGAGGATAGGGATATATTGAAAAGATGGTCAACGGTTCCTTTGGATGAGAGGGAAAGGCTAACAAAGAAGACAAAGATTTTGAATAAAACAATAAAACTTGGGCTGGATTTGAGGGGTGGTATGCACCTTGTTTTAGAAGTTGATACGACAAAGCTGTCTAAGAAGGATAAAAAGAATGTAGCAAATGTTGTGGATCAAACGCTGGAGGTCATTCGCAATCGAGTGGATAAGTTTGGTGTTTCTGAGCCAGTGATTCAACGGCAGGGGGAAAATAGAATTGTTGTTGAACTGCCGGGTTTGAAAGATCCTCAAAGAGCCCTTGACCTTATTGGCAAAACAGCTATGCTTGAATTCAGGCTGGTAGATGACGCCAGACTTGAAGCAGCAAAGGATGGGGATATTCCTGATGGATATGAAATACTTTATGATGATGAGAACACTCAATTTCTGGTAAAAAAAGAGCCTGAGGTAACTGGAGAGTATTTAACAAATGCCTTTGTTGATAGTAATCAAGGTGGCAATGGTATGACCCGAAAGATGGTTGTAGCCTTAGAGTTTAATAAGATTGGTGCCAAAAAGTTTGCCCGGACAACTGGTGGGCATATTGGTGAGAAGCTGGCTATTGTGTTGGATGGCAGGGTTAGATCTGCCCCGGTGATACGGGCAAAGATAGATGGTGGAAGTGCTATTGTCGAAGGTAATTTCACCCTTCAGGAGGCAAAGGATCTGGCAATTGTCTTGCGAGCCGGTGCATTGCCTGCCCCAATCAATATAATTGAGAATAGAACGATTGGTCCATCCCTTGGAAAGGATTCTATTGAGAAGGGTGTAATTGCCTCTATCTTAGGAATTATCTTAGTTATCCTCTTTATGGCTATCTACTATAAGCTTTCAGGGGTAATAGCTGATGTTGGCTTGCTTGGTAATATTTTGATGATGATGGGTGCCATGGTAGCTATCTCAGGAACACTTACCATTCCCGGCATTGCTGGTATTATCCTGACCATTGGTATGTCAGTTGATTCAAATGTGCTTATTTTTGAACGAATAAGGGAGGAATTGCGAACAGGAAAGACCATTAAGGCAGCAATTGATGCTGGATATAAAAAGGCATTCTGGACAGTGTTTGACTCACATGTAACCACACTGATTACTGCCCTGATATTATTTGCCTTTGGCACGGGTCCGATTAAAGGGTTTGCGGTAACACTCTCTACCGGTATTATTATCAGCTTGTTTACAGCTCTGGTTATTACCAGGGTAATCTTTGATTTGAGGAAGGAATATAAAACGCTGAGTATTTAGGGAATGGAGAAATGGGGCGAGTGATAGATTCTTTTATTTCATTTGGGGCACCACTTGCAACCCCTTGTTAGTCTTACGGAGAATGAAGTGTTTATATCAAGGTAAAGGTAGTTGATGTATATTAACAAATTGGAATGGGATGATTATCGCATCAAGCATATTGCTCAACATAATGTTGAACCACATGAAGTGTGGGAAATATGCGAAGACCAATTGCATTTGGCTCACCGTGAAGGGTATAATCGGTATCGTCTTTATGGACAAACTGTAGAAGTCCGATAATTTATTCATTGTGTTGGAACAAGTCAAAAAAATGGTATACAAGTCTATCACGGCAAGAGATATGACTGATAATGAAAAGCGAAATTATGGGAGATTAAGAAAATGAATAAGTTGCAAGTGCCAGAATTTAAAACTTACGAAGAAGAAGTAACTTTTTGGGACAATCTTGATACCTCTGCTTTTATGATTGATGATGGAGAATGGTTTCAATTCGAGACACCTAATAAACGAGCAATTCGTGTTGCGATTTTACCTGAAATTGCAAATGAACTCATACAACAAGCTCGTGCACAAAGAATATCGGTTGAGTCGATAGTAAATGTCTCTTTAGTTAAACACATGCACGAATCAGTTATCAGAGGTTGATCAAAAGAGTTGGAAGAATCAAAGGTAAATTTTGAATATTGAATTCACAATATTAAGGAGATTAAAAAAATGATGGAGTTAATTAAAAATTCAAAGATAGACTTTGTGGGAAAGCGGTACATTGCGTTTGCTATTTCAGGTGTTTTGAGCCTGCTGGGGATAATTGCTATTATCCAGATAGGGCTTGGTTATGCCAATATGGGGGTTGATTTTGCCGGTGGCACGCTGGTGGAAGTAGGGTTTGATAAGCCTGTGAATATGGCGGAGATTCGCGGCATATTATCTGCTAAAGGGATGAATGATGTTGAGCTTCAAGAAGTTGGAGATACGGGACGAATCCTTATTCGAACAAGAAAATCAGATATAGGAAACCTGACCGCAAAGATAAGCACTATATTTAAGGAAAGATTCAAAACAGATAATTCATTCAAGATAGAGAGAACAGAAGAGGTGGGTCCAAAGATTGGAACAGAGTTAAAGGAAAAGGCATTATGGGCAATCTTCTGGGCAATTATTGCCCTGACAGTTTATATTACCTTTCGTTTCAAACAGCCCAGATTTGGAATAGGCGCTGCTGTGGCTACGCTTCATGATGTTCTGGTTGTAACCGGTATATTCTGGGTGTGCAATCGAGAGATTAATCTTTTGCTCATTACAGCTTTATTGACCTTAGCTGGTTATTCCTTAACAGATACAGTAGTTGTCTTTGACCGTATCAGAGAAAATCTGAAACTTCGTCGCAAGGAAGCCTATGATGTAATTATCAACTCAAGCATAAATGAGATTTTGAGCAGAACCATTGTTACATCCATAACTGTTCTTATTGTTTTGATTGCCCTCCTTGTTAAGGGTTCACAGGTTACCACAGATTTTTGCTGGATATTAATCTTTGGGGTGATTATTGGCACATATTCGTCTATATTTATTGCCAGCCCTATCTTGATTGAATGGAATAGCTTGATGATGAAAAAAAGCAGCAAGGTCGTTACTGCCTCGGAAAAAATCGGAAGACAAAGCACTGCTCCTCCCTCAAGATAGAAGGCATAACAGAACGAAAGGGTAGAAGAAAATAGTTGGGATAATAGGTGACAGATGAGATGGATATTGATAAGATAATAAATCGGGTAATCTCCTATAATCCATCGGCAGATATAGAATTAATAAAAAAAGCATATCAAGTAGCAAACCTTGCCCATCATGACCAAAAAAGACTTTCTGGTGAACCATATATTATCCATCCCCTTGAGACAGCAAGCATTCTGACAGAGTTTAAGATGGATGTAGTTACCATAGCTGCTGCTCTTCTTCATGATGTGGTAGAAGATACCACTATTACCAGCTCAAACATAAAAGAACAATTTGGGGAAGAGATTAGCCTTTTGGTAGAGGGTGTCTCTAAGATTGCATGGGTTCAGCAGCACAGCAAGCATGAAAATAAAGCTGAAAACCTACGAAAAATGCTTATTGCTACGGCTAAGGATATTCGGGTAATCCTTATAAAACTGGCTGATAGATTGCATAATATGCGGACATTGAGTTCTCTCTCTGTGGACGCTCAAAAACAAATGGCATTGGAAACATTGGAGATATATACCCCTCTGGCACATAGACTGGGGCTGGGGAAAATTAAATGGGAGTTAGAGGACCTATCTTTTAGCTACCTTCATGCGGATGTGTATCATGAGATATCTAAAATGGTGGCATCTAAACGCGAAGAAAGAGAGGCGTATGCGGAAAGGGTAAGAGAAATCTTAACCGAAGAATTTAATAAGGCAAATATCGCCGCTGATATTTTAAGCAGACCAAAACATTTCTACAGCATTTATCAAAAAATGACCTCAAGGCATAAGTCCTTTGATGAAATATATGACCTGACCGGGATTAGAATTATTACTGATAAACAAGTTGATTGTTATAATGCATTGGGCATTGTTCATGATAAATGGCAATCCATGCCCGGACGGGTTAAGGATTATATCAGTACCCCAAGGTCAAATATGTATCAATCTGTTCATACCACGGTGATTGGTCCTGATGGCAAACCAATGGAGGTCCAGATAAGAACCAGAGAAATGGATATTATTGCTGAGGAGGGGATTGCAGCCCATTGGCATTATAAGGAGAAAACAAGATTTGATGAAAAGCATGACTCAAAGTTTGCCTGGCTGAAAAGGGTAATTGAATGGCAGCAGGAACTAACTGATCCCAAAGATTTTATGGAAGGATTAAAGCAGGATTTATTCTCAGATGAGGTATTTCTTTTTACCCCTAAGGGAGAGATAAAGATTCTGCCCAAGGGAGCTACCCCGATTGATTATGCCTATAGCATTCATACAAATGTTGGGGATCACTGTTTTGGAGCCAGAATGGGGGGTAGAATGGTACCCCTTGATTATAAATTAGAGAGTGGTGATATTATTGAAATAATCACCTCAATTAAGGCACACCCTACCCAATCATGGATAAGAATTGTCAGAACACCAAAAGCCAGAAGCAGGATACGAAACTGGTTAAAAGCCCATGAAGAGGAGCAACAAAAAGAGTTACCACAAAAAGATACCCGGCCAAAACCACAAGAACATTCATCCCCAAAACCAAAGAAAGTATCAATAAGTAAGGTTATAATCTCCGGGATTAATGATATTGCCTTTAATCTGGCTAAGTGTTGTGGACCCATACCAGGGGATAAAATAGCCGGATATGTGACCAAGGGTGGAGTAACCATTCATCGAATAGATTGCCGTAATATAATGAACAGTAATAATGGACAGTCACGGATAGTGGATGCTGTCTGGGGTGAGGACAAGACAGGTACTTATGAGGCAGGCATCATGGTCAGGGCATTTAATCGAGAAAATCTGTTAAAAGATATGCTTTCACTTATCAATACAACCCATACCACGATTAATGAGGCATGGGCAAAGGTGGTGGAAAATGGGATTGCCAAATGCAGCTTTATTGTCCTTATCAGAGATAAAGAGCATCTTACTGAGATTATACATTTGCTGGAAAGAATTAAAGGGGTCATTGATGTGTATCGGGGAAGGACATGAATGTAGCACAGACATTCTTGTCTGTGTCTGTTTTGTATGATTATTAGCAAACAAAAATGTTTGTGTTACCTTTGCACAAAAGGAGTTAACCAATGGTTGATGATTGGACAATTAATGTACGAGTAGAAACAGAATTGGTCAAAAATTGGGTGGATACAAAACAGATAGATTTTAGTACCATTAGTGGTGTGGTCTATATCAAAGGTAAACTCGATTTCCAACTTGATGTCTTTGTCAATCCAAATGAACAGGATTATTTTGAGAGAAAGGCAATGGTTGAGGTTGAAAAATTAAAGAGGGTGGAACGAAATATAAAAAAAATACCAGGGGTAAGGGCTGTAAAGTTTGAGTTAGAGAATTGGTTCAAGATGGGTGCCCGATGGGTAAAATTGAAGACTCAGGTAATTCCAGGGAATAAATGATTGCAAAGCAATCAGTATTTCGGAATGACAGAGAGTTTGCGAAGATGCACGGATCTACTTTGAAGGTAATAAAAAAATGGAAAAAAGAACAATCTCATATCTCACCTTGAATATGGTTCCTGATATTGGTCCGGTACGATTCCAAACATTATTGAATTATTTTGGAAATGTAGAGGATATCCTTGTAGCTAATGCAGCAGATCTTGCTCAAATAAAGGGTATTGGAGAAAAGATAGCTCAAGAGATTGTCGAAAAAAGAGGAGATGTTCGTATAGATGAGGAATTAAAAAAGATTGATGCGGCATCAGTGCGGGTTATTACCCTTGAAGACGAAGAATATCCTCTGAATCTAAAATCCATCTGGGCTGCACCACCAGCATTATATACTAAGGGATGTCTCAAGGAAGAGGACAGGCTTTCTATATCCATGGTAGGGACAAGATCAGCCAGCTTTTATGGAAGAAGAATGGCAGATAATTTTGCTCAAGATTTAGCCAGAGCTGGGCTTACGGTTGTTAGCGGTCTGGCTCGAGGGATTGATACAGCCAGTCATCTTGGTGCTATTTCCGCAAATGGCAGAACCATAGCTGTGCTCGGCTGTGGGGTAGACATTATGTATCCACCTGAAAATAAAAGACTTTTTGAGCAAATTGTTCAGCATGGGGCAGTGCTGAGTGAGTTTCCTATGGGGACTATGCCAGAAAAGTTTAATTTTCCAAGGCGAAATCGGATCATCAGTGGATTAGCTTTGGGTACATTGGTTGTTGAGGCATCTATCCGAAGCGGGACATTTATTACCACTGAGTATGCCCTGGAGCAGGGGAGGGATGTTTTTGCTGTTCCTGGATGTATTGACAGTCGTCTGAGTGCAGGCACCAATCACCTGATTCAACAAGGGGCAAAATTAGTAACCTGCGTTGAGGATATTCTGGAAGAGATTGGTTTATTGGTAACAACATTGAAACAAATAGCTATTCCAGAGAAAAAAAAGGATATTAACGAACTGTTAGGGACAGAAAAACAGGTGTATTCATTGATAGGGGATAAGCCACAACAGATTGATTATCTTATTTATAATTCTGATATAAGTGCCGGCCAGATGGCTTCTATATTACTTCAGCTTGAATTAAAAGGGTTTGTTCGACAATTGCCGGGGAAAGTATTTGTGAGAGAGTAGGGGAGGGGTAGCCCAGATATTAAGGTTATTCCCAACTTTGTGCAGTTTAACAAGCTGCCAGCCAGCAAACTTCAGAGAGTCGTTACAAGGGTGGAGATATAATTGGGAAAGGGTAGGGGAAAGAGGGCTTGAAATCCAGTAACTTCATAACTTCAGAACTTCGTAAGTCAACACGAAACACAACCTGTGTAGGGGCAGGTTGTGTTTCGAATATCCTTCTTGATTAGCAGGATTTGTCGTAGGGGCAGGTCTTGCACCTGCCTTTTGTTTTAATTACACGAAGTTACAGTATTACATTATGTTATCGGCTTTATCCCCAGTCCAGAGAGGCAATTGCAATCGTTACAGCATAATAGCTCCGCTATGCCTTTGCTATTTCCTTATGACCGGCATATGGTGCAGCCAGTAAGCTACACCATATGCATTACCAAGGTAATGCACTCCAAATCAAGGAAGAAAAAAATCGCATATTTCTTCACTGAAACGATAGCATTCCGTATTGACAATATGCCATCCAAATGCCATCCAATCCACATGAGGTCTTTTGCTACGACATCGCATTGTGCTGCAAATCACATCTATTCTTACCAGTTGGTTTACATAAGATATATTATCGGAAGTTAAAAAAACCGAAATGATTGTTGGAAAATACTCCAATAATTTTTGTATTTTTCGTACTCTCCAACTCTCCAAGAACTATTCTAAATCCAAATGGATTTTTATAGCACAACCCAACTTCATCAATAATTCTTCCCGTATCCTTCCAGCCATTTTAATTAACCTGATCTTAGAGACAGTTCTAATTTGTTCAGCTAAGGCTTTTGAATCCTTTTCCAAACCGGTCTCCATTGCCGATAAAAATACCTGAAAAGGCATAATTGTTTCCAAATGTTGCGATGTCAAAGGTAAGACGGTCACCTGTCCATAATTTTTGTTCGCTTCATCACAAGAAATGATTAGACAAGGACGGGTTTTTTTAATCTCAGTTCCTAAAGTAGGTTCAAGATTCACCCAATAAATTTCACCCCGTAATGGTAGTCTCACCATTCTGGCCACCCCTCTACTTCAATGGATGTAAACCCATCTATGATTTCTTTCCCTTCTTTACTTGCTCTTTTATAAGCTACAGCCAATTCATCCTTTAGCCTTTTTTTCTCCTCATTCTTAAAATGTTCCTTAACACACTGATTTATAAATTGACTAAGTTTTTTCTTAAGCGATAGTACTCGAATCAATTTTTCTACTTCAGGCTCTAAAACAACAGTTGTTCTCATCTAAAATCACCCCCTAGAGCATAATTATAGCATCATAATGATGACTTGTCAAGTCTTAATTACAAAGGTAATGCTCTCCCAATCCCCTACCCTACCCTCGCCAGCGGCTTAAGCATGTCCCACAAATACTGCATAGGGAAAATGGGGACAGCGCCCGGGAAAATGGGGACAGCGCCCTATTTTTAGAAGAAAAATAGGGCGCTGTCCCCATTTTCCCGGGCGCTGTCCCCATTTTCCCTATGCAGTATTTGAGTATAATAAGATGAATGCGATGTAAATTCCAACTGCACAGATCGAAAAGTTTGTTGACAAATGAGCGTATTGTAGGGTATACTTAAGTCGTCAAGATAATGATTGGATTATTGGGTCGCTCAAACGATATGAGGCTGCTGATAGATTAGGGATTGAGGTAATAGGTGCAATGGAAGATATAGTTGCTGATATTATTAAAAATGCACGAACATGGATTGATTTTGCCTCTGGCAGGGGTGAGTTTAGTCTTGCATTAATAAAAAAAAATCATATAGTTAATATTTGGAATCTCGAAAAACGGCCTGATTTCGTTGAGGTGTCAGATAATGATCAGAAATTGCTATTACCAGAGGAATCCATAAGAATACGAAATATTACCGGTAAAATTGAGATGGTTGCTCGCGGACGGTATACTTCGGAGGGTATTTTGCAAAATTCAATGGATGTTGTCTCATTGCATTGCTATGAACCTGGAAAAATGAAAGAACGAAATGTAATCAATGCCATGGATTATGTGCTCAAATCAGGTGGTTATGCCATTATAACCCTTGACAGTGAAATAGATAATTATAAAAAATTTCTCAAAAATCTTAAAAAACGGTTCAGTAATGTCATAGTAGGAAATCATCCAACAGAATACCCACAAACAAGCTATACATTTGCCTTATGGCATAGACATCCTGAATTTCCTGGAGTTATACCGTTTATTTGCATACAAAAGGAGAAAAAATAAATGCCTACACCGATTGGTCATACATTGACAGCAGCAATCATTTACACTATCAGCCGCCGGAGGTGCTGCCTCCATAAGAAAAAACAACTCCGTCAGGGATGGAGATCTCTTTTGTTTTGCATCCTTCTTGCCAGCCTGCCGGATATTGACCTTTTTTCCATATCATCAGGGATTAGATTTAGCTGGGAAAACCATCATGGGCCAACACATTCACTCGGATTTGTGCTTCTCATATCACTTATTGTCAGCATAATAGTAGGGATATTTCGAGAAAATTGGAAAAAATGGTGCCTGTTAAGCAGCCTATGTGTTTGCTCCCATGTCCTCATGGATCTCCTTGTTACTAAAAATGGATTGATGATATTTTATCCATTGAGTACGCATCGAATTATCATGACCACAGGCTTTCCTTTTGGTTATTCTCCGGAGATGGGGTTTGTCAGCTTTGTGGTAATGAGTGCGGCTCAGGAATTGGTTATTTTGGGTGGTATCCTGATTATCGTGTGGAGGAGGATGAGATGAGCTACCATTGCATGGTGAAAATCAAGCAGAGATTAAAACTCCTTCGTGCTTTTGTGCCCAAAAAACAGGGCGGGTTTGGGGGCGGGTACGCCTTTGTGTTTTTCTTCATTTTTATCATCCCTCAACAGCTTTTTGCGGAAGCGTTGCCTGTGGCATTGCCTTGTACAATAGAGATTTCTCCGCTTTCAATTACCACTGCTGAGGATGGATATTCGATTGTTCGGGCAGAGGGTTGTGCCGTATCATCTGAGGTGGGTATGCCCATGCTGCCGATAAAAACATTCTTTGTGCTTTTACCTGAAGGCTTTACCGTAGATGGACTGGAGATAACATCCATCGATGAGAAAATGATGGATGGTAAATATAACCTCAAACCTGCCTTTCCCCCTCTGCCTGTTTCCGGGAGACACAGAATGCAGGCGGTATCTTTGCCAGCCGTGCCATCTTTTCTCTCCGCGTCCTTCGCATCTCCGCGTGAGATACAGCAAGTGATCAGGCTTGAATCCATCCAGCAATGGGGAGGGTTTAATCTGGCATGTATGCAGGTATCTGGGGCAAGATATGATACCCAATCAGGCGAGTTGACTTGGATTAAACGGGTTGAGTTTATTCTTAAACTAAGGCAAGTTCAGGACATTCCTGTCAGTGGCAAGTGTCCAAACCCTGGAGCCCTTCAAAAATTAGTGATAAATCCGGAGCTGATTCCCAGATATAGCCCTGCCCCAACGATAAAAAAATACCTGATTGTAACTAATGAAACCCTTGCCCCTGCCTTCCAAACCTTGCTTAACTCAAAGATGAGCAAAGGGTTTGAGGGGACTATTACCTTTACCTCATGGATATACAGCCACTACTCGGGCAGGGATAATCAGGAAAGGATCAGAAACTACATCAAGGATTATCAGCCGACATACCTTCTGCTTGGGGGTGATACAGATGTGGTGCCATGCCGTGGTGTTTATGCTTGGGTTGAGGGTGGGACTTTGGTGCCAGGGGCCAGGGGTCAGGGGTCGGGTGGAGATGGGACTTTGGATGATGAATCATTTTATGATGATAATATTCCTTGTGATTTGTACTATGCCTGCCTTGACGGTAACTGGGACTATGATCAGGATGGTATCTATGGAGAGGTTGATGATAGGGTGGATATGATGCCAGAGGTATTCGTGGGACGGGCACCGGTGAATAACGCAACTGAGGCAACACAATTTGTGGCAAGAGTGATTGATTATGGTTCTGCCACAGGTAGTTACCCATATAATGAACTATTGATCGGGAATAAGTTTGATCCCTTAAATGATGGCAAATTGATCATGCAGGCAATTGATGAGATTACGCCAGATGCGTATGATACCACTCATTACTATCAGAGCAGCGAGGGGGGAATAAATATCAGCACCATCATGGATAAACTAAATGACGGGGTTGGGCTTGTTGCCCATGCCGGTCATGCCAATGATAGCTGCCTTCAGATGGGGAATACCTATCTCTATGATTACCAGCTTAGTCAATTGTCCAATCCTTGCCCATTTATCTTCAACACCGTTGGCTGCTATGCCGGGGCATTTGATGTAAATGATTGCATTGGCGAGGAGATGGTATTGAATGAAAACGGTGGGGCAGCAGCCTTTATTGGTAACTCAAGGTATGGTCTGTATGATGAGACAAGTCCCATGCTTTACAGTGGTGAATATCAGGTGGAATTCTTCAGACAAGCGTTACGGGAAGGTTGTTCTCATATTGGTGAGGCACTTGCCATGAGTAAACTCACCTTTGTCCCTCAATGCAGCACAGATACACCCTACCGTTGGATACAGTATTGCCTTAATCTTCTTGGTGATCCGGAGATGTCTCTGCCAATGCCAAAGGACATTCAGGCATTATATCAGGTCATTTCGGGAAATGTCCAGGGAATAGTTACCCCGGGACAACAATTGCCGCTAATTATTACCCTGAAAAACTTCCGGGACATTGATTGCGGCAGCTTGAGTGTAGAATTGAGTACCACGGATCCATTTGTGGTTATTACCACCAGAACCGTTACGGTTGATGCCATGCTGTCAGGCAAGACGGTCAACAATGCAAATCAGCCATTTGGTTTCATGCTTAAGCCCAACTGCCCTTATGAACACAAGATAGAATTTACCCTGACCATAAACGATGGAACAGGTACGGGTACAGACACCATTTATTTAACAGTTAGCCTCAAGGTATCAGATATAAATGCAATAATCTGTTATCCCAATCCATGCGTCAAGGAACAATTTGTAACCATAGCCAATATTCCGGCAGACTCTGAGACAATAGTGTATATTTATAACCTTTCAGGAGAAATGGTACGGCAGATAAATGCCATAGAGCTGCAAGCTGGTGGTTCAATGATTGCTCGATGGGATACGAGGAATGAGGATGGAGAAAGGGTTGCCTCTGGTATTTACTTTTATCGACTGGTATCTTCCTCTGGTGTCAAGAAAGGAAAGATAGGGATTGTGCGATAGTAACTTCAGACCTCATGAAACAGACTACAAAAAAATTGCGACCTATGCAAACAGAATTAATCACACAAAGCCACAGAGGTCACAAAGACATATGAGATTTTTCTTCTTTTCTATCCTTTGTGTTCTTTGTGTCTTTGTGTGATTAATTCAGTTTGCACAGCTTGAAACATTTTTCACTCATATCAAAAAAAATATAGCAAAAATTGAAAAAGCATGGTATAATCTTAAGGGAGAACTTTCGAATTTCTGGAAGTAATTAAAAATGGGGGTAACTACTCAGCGAGGGGAATTTACCACGGAGACACGGAGACACAAAAAGTTGATAAGTTGATAAGTTGAATAGTTAATGGGTTGGAAAGGAAAGAGTTTATAGGTTTATGAATCTGTGTTCCTTTAACCTATAAACTCATCAACCTATAAACCTATCAACTTGTGTGTTCTCCGTGATGAATTACTTTACCTGAGTAGTTACAAATGGAGGCATTATATGTGTGGAATTGTTGGATATGTAGGTTATCAGGATGTGTCCACTGTTTTACTTGATGGATTGAAACGACTGGAATACAGGGGATATGATTCTGCTGGAATAGCTGTCTTAAATAACAATATAATTGAGGTAAGAAGAAGTAAGGGGAAGCTGAATAATTTAGAGGAAATGGTCAAGGTACAGCCAGTACCGGGCAATATTGGACTTGGGCATACCAGATGGGCAACTCATGGCCGTCCATCTGAAGAAAATGCTCACCCCCATAGAGATTGCAAAAATGAGATTATAGTTGTTCATAATGGGATTGTAGAAAACTATCTTTCCTTAAAGGATGAACTTCAATTGAGGGGACATGTATTTGCCTCTGAAACAGATACAGAGGTTTTTGCCCATTTGATTGAAGAAGAGCTTGATAGACAGAAGACAGAGAAAGAGTCTTTATATGAGGCTGTGCGATTGGCATTAAAAAGGGTGCGGGGTACATATGCTCTGGGCGTCCTGAGTACAAAATTCCCCGGGCAGATTATTGCTGCCAGAAATGACAGTCCGTTGATTGTAGGGCTTGGGGAAAATGAATACTTTATCGCTTCGGATGTGCCAGCCATATTAAATCATACCAGAGATGTTATATTTCTTGATAATGGAGAGATGGCAGTATTGAATCAAGAGGGGGTAAAGATTACAACCCTGGAGGCGGTCGAAAAGGAAAAGGCAGTAGTCAAGATTACATGGAGTGCGACTCAAGCGGAAAAGGCAGATTATAAACATTTTATGCTCAAGGAAATCTTTGAACAGCCCACAGCCATAGAGGATACCATGAGAACAAGGCTTGGTGAGGATAATATCCATCTGGAAGAGATGGAATTGTCCCTTGACCAGCTCAAAACAATAGAAAAAGTGACAATTATTGCCTGTGGCACATCATGGCATGCTGGATTAGTGGGAAAGTTTATTATTGAAGAATTGGTAAGAATTCCAGTTGAGGTAGACATTGCCTCTGAGTTTAGATACAGATCCCCGATTATCTCTGATAAAACACTGACCATAGCTATCTCTCAATCAGGTGAAACCGCTGATACTCTGGCTGGCATAAGACAGGCAAAGGCAAATGGCTCAAAGGTAATCTCTATTTGTAATGTCCTTGGCAGCTCTATCCCCAGAGAATCAGATGGGACTATTTATACCCATGCCGGTCCAGAGATAGGCGTTGCCTCAACCAAGGCATTTACATCTCAATTAACTGCCCTATACCTGTTTACCATATATCTTGGCAGGGCAAGAGACACAATTGGGGTTGAGAGGGCTAAGGATTTGATCAGTGAACTTCGTAGATTACCACATTTAGTAGGTGAAATACTTAAAAAAGAGGATGCAAATCTTAAAAAGCTGGCTCATGGATTTAGCCATTACAAGGATTTTCTATACCTTGGCAGAGGGATAAACTATCCCATAGCCCTTGAGGGTGCGTTGAAATTGAAAGAAATATCATACATCCATGCAGAGGGATACCCTGCCGGCGAGATGAAGCATGGACCAATTGCCTTGATTGATGAGGATATGCCTGTTGTGACCATTGCTGTCCGGAGCAAAACCTATGAAAAAATATTAGGTAATATTGAAGAGGTAAAGGCAAGGGATGGGATTGTTATAACGCTCGCAACAGAGGGTGATGCAGAGGTAACGAAAAAGGCAGATCATATTATTTATCTGCCGGATACTATGGAAATATTCAGCTCCTTGCTGACCATTATCCCTCTTCAGCTTCTTGCTTATTATATTGCAGATAGGAAGGGTTGCGATGTTGATCAGCCGAGAAATCTTGCTAAGAGTGTTACGGTGGAATGATATGATATGGGTAACTACTCAGGGAGAGGAATTTACCACGAAGACACTGAGACACGGAGAGACACAGAAGATTCCCGATATTTTATAGTACTGGAAAAATGAAAAATAAGGGTATTTCTCATCAATTCTCTGTTTTTCTCTGTGTCTCCGTGTCTTCGTGGTGAGTAGTTACTAATATTGACCGATATGAGGAGAAAACTTTCATGTGGATTATTTTTTCCGTAATAATAGACGCCCTGCTGATTAATGCAGGGATAATAGCCTCCTTTTTGATCAGGTTTGGTGGCAATCTTCCTTCAGAAAACTTTGAAGCTTACCATGCCATGTGGATGGTAATTACATCCATTATGCTTCTTGCCCTTTATGGTAGCGGGGCATACCTCTGGAAAAAGGATGGGGAAGATATTCATGCAACCATACTCAAGGCAACCACGGCTGGTATGCTTGTAGTTATTGGAATTATTTATGCTAATCGAAGCATTGCCATAGCGTTTCCTACCTCTGTCTTTATTATTTCATGGTTTTTGAATACCTTCCTTTTGAGTGGTTGGAGGGTACTTATCAGGGAATTAATCATGCCCATTAGACGGCTTTTGATTGTTGGTACTGGGGATGAGGGTATGGCTGTTGCCGAAGAGATACAAAAAGCAACAAAATCAGGGTATGAATTGGTTGGATTTATTGGAGAAACTCGCGGCGAGAATGTCTTAGGACAATACTTGGATTTGCTGAGAGTAATACAGGAACACAAAATAGATGAGGCAATCATTACTATTCCTCCAATTACTAATCAGGAACTGTGGAATATAGTGTTGAGTTGCGAGGATGAACGGGTCCGATTTAAGACTGTACCTGATATATATGAATCTGTTATTGGCAAGCTGGAAACCATACAGATAGAGACTATTCCATTGATTGATGTAAATATCCAGCCTATTTCAGGGTGGAACAGGAGTATTAAACGGGGCATGGATATGGTAGCCTCACTTCTAACGATTATTATCCTTTCTCCCTTCTTGCTGATTGTTGCTTTACTCATCAAGTTTGATTCGAGTGGACCAATTATCTTCAGTCAGGAAAGGGTTGGCCGTGATGGTAATCTATTCAAGATATATAAGTTTCGGACAATGAAGACAGATGCAGAACAGGATACAGGTCCTGTACTTGCAAAAAAAGATGATGAAAGAATCACCAAGTTGGGCAGATTTTTAAGACAGACCCGAATAGATGAGATACCTCAATGCCTTAATGTGCTTTTGGGTCAGATGAGTCTGGTTGGTCCAAGGCCAGAAAGGCTGTTCTTTGTCGAACAATTTAAGACAACAATCCCTGGATATACCAAAAGATTTAAGGTCAGACCTGGAATTACTGGACTGGCACAGGTCAATGCCGGCTATGATATTTCTCCCAAAAGTAAGCTGAAATACGATCTTTTATATGTAAAGAATTATTCCCTTGTCCTGGATTTTAAGCTGATGCTGAAAACATTGTTGGTGATTTTCAATCGAAAAGGGGCACATTGAATGATCAGACAAGGGAATGGGTGATAATTATGAATAAAACAGAATTATTGGAGATTATCCGAAACGGCGAAAATTCAAGGGTTGAGCTTAAAAGAGACGATGTAGCCCCACAAAGTTTGGCAAAGGAGATTTCAGCATTAGCAAATCTTAAAGGTGGTTACATTATTCTTGGTGTTGAAGATGACGGTAGCGTTACAGGACTTATACAGAAAGATATAGAAGAATGGGTAATGAATATCTGTTCTAATAACATAAACCCACCAATCATTCCCTATTTTGAGATTGTTTTATGGGAAACTGATAAAAAGATTGGAGTTATAACCATTCCAGAAGATAGCCCTGATAAACCATACAAGGCTCGCCAAGGAAGTAGGTGGATTACTTTTGTTCGAATAGGAAGTACTTCACGGGAAGCAACTCGTGAACAAGAACAAAGGCTTTATCAGGCTTCTGGCATGGTTCGGTATGATATTAAACCTGTTTCAGGTTCAACTTTTTCGGATTTAGACATTGGCAGACTCATAAATTATTTTAGGGATGTACGCGGACAGGATTGTCCGGAACAAAATGAGATTGAACAATGGGAGACTTTACTTATAAATACAGAGATTATGGTTGAATCCCGGGGTAGAGCGATTCCTGTGGTAGGAGGAATACTGCTTTTTGGGAAAAATCCTAATCATTATCTTCCTCAAGCTGGGATCTCTGCCGTTGCTTACCGTGGAAAGGAGAAGGATTATGAATCAATTGAGAGAGGAACAATTAGGGGGGCAATAGTAGTTAAATTCACACCTGCTCATATGCTCTCGTTCTCACCTACTAATTTTGTTACTTTATCAGACAAGGATATAGTAGACAGAGGTCTGGTAGAGCGAGCTGTAGATTTTGTTCGTAGAAACACAGGCTCCAAATCATATCTTGTGGAAGGGAGGCGTATTGACAAACCTGATTATCCTGAAGAGGTTATCAGGGAGACGATTGTCAATGCAATTGCCCATCGAGATTATACTATCAATGGGACAGATATTGAAATATCCATTTACTTTGACCGTTTAGAGGTAATCAGTCCAGGAACACTTCCAAACACGATAACTATAGAACGAATGAAAGCAGGATGTCGGGCAACCCGTAATGAACTTATCAAGGAAGTGCTCAGAGATTATCATTATGTTGAGGCAACAGGTCTTGGGGTTCCAAGAAAGATTATTGCCGGTATGCTAAAACACAACAACACAGAGCCAGATTTAATTGAGGAAGAATATTCATTTACGGTACGGCTATGGAGAGAAAAATAGGTAGTGTCGCATCAACTCTCAAATGTCGGATAAGGTTACTATAGTCTGTAGGTCAGGCATTCTTGCCTAACTCATTTGTCTAACTTGAGATAAACGACAGACAAGAATGTCTGT
>MNYI01000126.1 GCA_001873945.1 Candidatus Desantisbacteria bacterium CG2_30_40_21 | reverse complement strand
AATATTGACAAACTGTTTATTTTATTTTATAATTAAGGAGTCGTAACTACTCACCACAAAGGCACGAAAACACAAAAAGTTGATAAGTTGAATAGTTGATGGGTTAATAAGTGGATGAATTGATAGGAAATGTTTATGAATTATGAATCTGTGTTCCTTTAACCTATAAACTCATCAACCTATCAACCTATCAATTTATGTGTTCTCCGTGGTGAATTACTTTACCTGAGTAGTTACCAATAAATATTAATTGACTAAACGGAGGAGAAGGGGTATACTGTATTTATCCGGTGAAATGCAAGCAGTCTCTGTTGGGGAGCAACCTGCTTAAGAAATAATCGGATGAGGTGGCGAGGAGATTATCGTTGTAAACGGTGGCGGATCAATATATCCACCACCAGACGACCAGACACAGAGAAAGTACCTGAACGCTTACTTAGCAGGATGTTATTATGGATTTTCTAAACAAAGAATTAGAGCAGCTAAAAATAAATAACCTGTATCGCTTGCCACAAACACTGGAGTCAAGGCAGGGAACAACTGTAATTATAAATGGACAAAAATTTATACTGTTATGTTCAAATGACTATCTCGGGTTATCTAACCATCCCAAACTCATTGAAGCATCCCTTAAGGCTACACAGGAATATGGTACTGGTAGCGGGGCATCTCGGCTTATCTGTGGCAGCTTGAGGCTCCATGCCCAGCTTGAGCAAGAGGTTGCCTTATTCAAGCAGACAGAGGATGCTGTAGTCTTTTCCTCAGGATACATGGCAAATCTTGGTGTAATTTCCAGCCTGATGGATAAAAGCGATTTGATAGTCATGGACAAGCTTAGTCATGCCAGTTTGATTGATGGAGCAAGGCTTTCTGGAGCACATTTGCGGGTATATCCTCATCAAAACATGGCAACCCTGAAAAGGATTCTTTCTTCATCTTCAACCTATAGAAGAAAAATGATAATTACTGAGGGGATATTCAGCATGGATGGTGATATAGCCTCATTGCCTGAGATTGTTGATCTGGCAAAACACTATCAGTCTATGGTTATGGTGGATGATGCTCATGCTACCGGGGTGTTGGGTAAAAATGGGCAAGGTAGTGCGGAGTATTTTGGGCTGGAGGGCAAGATAGATATTCAAATGGGAACATTCAGCAAGGCAATCGGAGGCTTTGGCGGATTTGTTGCTGGTAAAAAGGTATTAATTGATTACTTGAAAAACAATGCCCGAAGTTTTATCTATTCTACATCCCTGCCGCCATCAGACATTGCAGCCTCTCTTGCGGGGTTGGAGATTGTGCAAACAGAACCCAAATGGCAAGAATCGTTGTGGAATAATGCCCACTATCTGCGACAGAAAATTCATCAAACAGGGCTTGATTCGTTAAATAGTACTACACAAATAATACCTGTCCTGACAGGCAGCAATGAAAATACCATCCAAACAGCTAATTATCTGTATAATCATGGAATATTTGCTCCGGCTATAAGACCGCCATCTGTCCCCAAGGGGAAAGGCAGGATTCGATTATCTGTGATGGCTACTCATACAAGGGAAGAATTGGATTGTGTTGTTTCAGTACTCAAGGGTAATTACTCAGCCACAACATGCTCCTTAAAATGACATTATCATGAGAAAGCTGAGGAACTATTACAAGCTATGCCCCCCTCTTTTACCTCAAACACCGTTGCCCCATCTATCAATTCCTTAACTGTATCCAATTCAGTTGTGGTGATAAATATCTGTCCACCACGGTTAATAGCCTTCATCAGGTATCCTCTGCGACTCTCATCAAGCTCAGAGCAAACATCGTCCAATAACAATACCGGCAATTCCTCTGTTTGTTGATACAGACACTCCATTTCCGCCAATCGCAGGGAGATAGCTGCTGTTCGTTGTTGCCCCTGGGAGCTTCCATGCCTTGCATCAACCCCATTTATTTGAAACAATATATCATCTAAGTGGGGTCCACTCAAGGTACAGCCCCTTCTTATTTCATTTGACCTCTTATCAGGGGTAAAAATTGATGGTTTGTAAGACATCTTAAATGTTTCATTAGCAATGATTATCTGTTGATGAATTCCTGACGCAATACCTTCAATATTTCTGATAGCCTCTTCCCTTGCCTCAACAATCTGACTGGCAGCTGATTGCATCTGGGTGTCCCATACGGACAACATATCCACTGGCATATCATTCATGCCTATTTTCAATTGCCAGAGCATTTCATTGCGTTGTTTGAGTATTTTCTGATATTGCTGAAGATGATAAAGATACTGGGGGTTTGATTGAGAGAGGAGAATATCAAGGAATCTCCTTCTGAGGTCTGGTGTGCCCTTTATCAGGTGCAAATCCTCCGGGAAAAAGACACTTACAAGGAGATGTCCAATCAGGTCAATAATTCGAGGCAAAAACTTGCTATTTATTCTCACCCTTTTCGTACCCTCAAGGAGGACATCTATCTTGTCCTGAATGTGTTGTTTGGCTACTACACCAGATAGAAAAAACCCATCACCATCCCAAGTGATTAATGTAGAATCCTGAGAGGTACGAAAGGATCGGGCAATGCCGAGAAAATATATTGCCTCCAGCAGATTTGTTTTCCCCTGCCCATTCTGTCCCAGGATAATGTTTACCCTGGGATTAAACTGTATTTCTGTTTCCTTTATATTACGAAAGTTTTTTAATCGCAATGAGCTTAAGTACATTATCTAACTCATCCTTCTTGCTTTAACCTCTCAATATGCCCCCGTCCAAGTGCCTTGAGGCTACACCCTAATCTCAGATATTCCTTGATCTTTGTATCTGACAGGATACCAAAGCAATCAACAACAGCCATAGGCTTACCCACCATCTCTATCAGATTGTCTGGTTCAATCTGAAGATACTCCTCATGGGGAACAGCAAAGATTACACAATCAATACCCTTAAGGCTATCACTCAGATTTTGTTGCATTTTTAAGTCTTTTAATCCATCCTGATTCTGGAAGAATCGTGACCATGAATGCCCGGGTGCCGGATAGGTATCCTGCTTTTCAATCTCCCACCAATGCGAGACATAAGGGTCATGAACCAATACGGTTGCCCCCAATTCTGTGAGTTTACGAACAATAATCTCTGAGCCACTGTATCGTGTATCTCCAACATCCTTGCGATAGGAGGCACCCATTAAAAGGATATTAGCACCATCCACATTCTTGTCCATCTCTTTTAGTGCATCAGAGACAAGCTCTGCTACATGAAGACTACGGGTATCATTGATGTTTATGGCCATAGTGGTTATCTTGAATATTTTATCATCAAACCCAAGAATATTATTATAAGCCCATGCCCCAAGCGCTCCATCCTTTGGCAGGCAATAGCCACCAATACCAGGACCCGGGAAGATGATATTGTTATGGGTTGGTCTGACCTTAATGGCATTGACAACCTTGGTTAAATCTATCCCATTTTTCTCAGCAAAAAGGCTCCATTCATCAAGAAATGCCAGCGTAGTTGCCCGATAGCTGTTTTCCACTATCTTGGCGGTCTCAGATTCAATGGGTTTATCCAGAACCGTTAAGGGATATTTTTCAGTATTCAAAACCTCATTAAGGAACTTAGTCACCCGTTCTCGACTCTCCTTATTTACCCCACTGCACACCCGCCAAAAGTCCCGAATGGATCGGACATACTCCCTTCCAGGCATTACCCGCTCATAGGAATGGGCAAGTAACGGTTCTGTCATTATACCCCGATTTTTGAATTCTTCTTGCAGAATAGGATAGGCAACAAACTCAGTTGTGCCCGGGGCAACGGTAGTCTCAATCAAAACCAGAGCCTCAGACGGAATATTCTGCCCAATAATTTGAATTGATTTTTTCAAGGCATCCATATCTGCATGACCAGTGGAAAGATCGCCAAGGGATTCCTTGACATAATCACACTGCACATCCACCACCACCACATCAGCCAGCTTAAGGGCAAAAGAGGTGTAGGTAGCAATAAGGGTTTCCTTTTCTTTAACACACCGATGGATTATTTCCTCCACTTCCGGGTCCTCTGCCTTGACCGGAGATACACCATCGTTGAGATAATGTATCTTCCAGAATGACCGAGGCGAGGGTCGTTGCATCCCAATGACAAACTTTCCTGGCTTTCCAGTAGCCTTGTCCACACTATCTGCCACTACCCCAGCCATAACCGCACCTACGAACCCCACACCAACCACAACCACAATCTCATAGCCCTCTTCTCGTTTTCTGTCAGCAATCTCTTTTAGCCTCACATACTCCTGCGTATACTCCTCAGAAGTTGGCAGGGAAAAACTTCTGCCGTCAGGACACACTGAATATTCCATAATTTTCCTCCTTGTAAATGCAAAAATACATCCCATATTTCATGAGATGTGTTCCAATAATACCATTGGTTTACCACAATTTTCATCAAAAGTCAAGTGACTAATATTCGCAGTCAGCAATTCTCATTATGGATTTTCAGATTCACCACAGAGACACGGAGGCACGGAGGCACGGAGAATAATTTAAAAAACAAGCTGACGGAATGCAAATTTTTATAAATTCACAGAATAATGCTTCAAATTTCCAAAAATCTGCGTTCAGCCACATTCAAATAAGAGATTTGTCCTTCGATTTTCCTCTGTGTCTCCGTGTCTCCGTGGTGAGTTGTTATGTGTTTATGCGGTAAAAATGTCATAATTAGAATTGCTGGTACAAG
>MNYI01000169.1 GCA_001873945.1 Candidatus Desantisbacteria bacterium CG2_30_40_21 | reverse complement strand
TTTCTTCTCGCAAAGACACAAATATCACAAGGCTCACTTATTTCTTCTCGCAAAGCCACAGAGATCACAAAGACATATGAGATTTTTCTTCTTTTCTGTCCTTTGTGTGCTTTGTGTCTCTGCGAGAAGAAATTCCGGTTGCACAGGTCGAAAAAATGCAATGTTGTTGTAAACAACCCCCTGACCCTCTTTACTAATGGGAGGGGAATCTGGCAAAAATTTCTGATGCGGTTTGCCCTGCCTTCACCGCCCCATCTTCTTCCTTAACTCCCCAAACCGATTAAGCACCTCATCCCTTGAGATAGATTTTACCTGTGTACTCATATCCTCACCGACTACCTCTTCTATGGCAAGCAATATTTCCTCACCGGTTATTGGTTTTGTCTTAGATGCAGCCAATCTTGAGATGATTAAGGGGATAATCTTTTCTTTGTGCTTTTTTATCAGATCAATGATAAAAAATGTTTCTGCTGGCAAAAAAACAAATTCCTCAGCACCCTCCTTGAGATGGCTCGGATCAGTAAGATTAATGGTTGCGGTAGCGTATCCTCCCTGACTAAAAAAAACTGTTGCCTGTTCATATTCATAATTCATGTAGGCTTTTCTATCAAATTTCTGCCAGCATACAGCCGAGGCATAACTACACAGTCCGTCTATAAACCATTGTGCAGTCTCATCCACCGTAAGGATTTTGTTCAGAATTCCTTGAGCCATATAGTAGGGGAAACTACAATGCAGATAATATCTATGGTATGGGTTTTGAAATGGCCAGTTCCATTCAGAAACAATAGGCCAACAGATAATATTGTCAACAATCAACCATTTGTCATCCTTGATTGCCTCAATAAATGGGTCGCCACGCCAGAGGGGACAAAAGACAAAGCCATACATTTGTCCCTTTAACATATCCTGTAATGAAACATTAAATAGTGTTGACAGCCTTTTACATTCCAGAGACATCTGCTTTGCAGCTTCTTGAGCTATCTTTTTTTGCCCCTGATCAGATTCAGGATAAAAGACCTCAACGATATCCTCTTTTAATGGAACCTTGACTATTTTTACATGTGTTACAGGCTTTATTGCTTTTTTCCGTGGGGGATGAGCAGCTAAGTATAGTCCAGTAATCATTCCTATCAATAATATTCCAACAATAAAACCCGGAATAAAGTTTCCTCTTAATTTTGCCATTGATAGTTTGCCTCCATTTCTTCAAGGGATAATCGGATAAGGTCATTGATTATTAATGCCTCTCCTTCAACCACGCCCAGCACCTCATAGGGAATATCAGCCTGCATTATTATTTGCATCAATTGACTCAGGTTGTCCTTAGCCACAGAGACAACTATTCTGGATTGAGATTCCCCAAAAAGAAGAGATGTTATAGGTATAGACAGCTTACTCTCAATCCTTGCCCCTATCTTTCCCTGCAAGCAGCACTCGGCAAGGGTAACAGCAAGCCCCCCCTCCGCACAATCATGGGCAGATTTGATTAGTCCAGCCTCAAATGCTCTAAGCACAGCCTGTTGAACACGAACCTCCATTTTTATGTCAATAACAGGCGGCGAGCCCTTAACCGTTCTATGAATCACCTTCAAATACTCGCTTCCGCCAATTTCATCCTGCGACAAACCCAGCAGAACAACTACATCCCCTTCATCCTTAAACCCCATGTCTGTAACCACAGAAGCATCTTGTATTATACCGACCATGCCGATTACCGGTGTAGGATAGATTGGACCATCCTCGCTTTCATTATAAAAGCTGACATTCCCACCGGTTACTGGTACGCCTAATGCCTGACATGCTGCTGTTATACCCTCAACCACCCTTCTAAACTGCCACATTACCTCTGGATCCATGGGAGAGCCAAAGTTAAGGCAATTAGTTATGGCCAGAGGCGTTGCCCCAACACAGACTACATTCCTTGCTGCCTCTGCCACAGCCAGCATCCCACCGGCATATGGGTCAAGGTAGCAATATCTTCCATTCCCATCTGTAGACATGGCAATGGCCTTTTTTGTCCCCTTGAGACGAACCACACCAGCATCCCCCTTGCCAGGGCAAATCAGGGTATTTGTTCTAACCATATGATCGTATTGTTCATAAATCCATGCCTTACTGGCAATTGCAGGAGAGGCAAGGAGACTCAGCAATATCTCGTTAAAGGTAAGGGTTGTTGTAGGGACAGGGTTTATCTCTGTCCTCATTTCTTTCAAATATTCCGGCTCTTTTTCAGGATGATGATACAATGGGGCGTCATCAGCCAATGTCTTAGCTGGTATTTCGGCAACTATAGTTTCCCCATCCCGTACCCGAAGGAGGCCATCATTGGTTACATATCCAATAACCACAGAATGCAAGTCCCATTTCTTAAATATCTTCTCTACCTCATCCTCATACCCCTTTTTTACACAAATCAGCATCCTTTCCTGGGATTCAGAGAGCATTAATTCATAGGCGGACATATCCTTTGCCCTTCTTGGGACAAGGCTTAAATCTATTTCCATGCCAACGGCACCTCTGGCAGCCATTTCACAGGTAGAGCAGGTCAACCCTGCTGCACCCATATCCTGCATACCCAGAAGGTAATCCTCTTGAACAAGCTCCAGACACGCCTCAAGCAAGAGCTTTTCCATAAAAGGATCACCAACCTGAACAGCGGGTCTATCTTCATAAGAGGATTCGGTTAATTCTCTGGAGGCAAACGATGCCCCCTTAATTCCATCCTTGCCAGTGGCAGAGCCAATGTAGATGATAGGATTTCCCTCGCCATAGGCAGCACCTTTGGTAATAGTACCATTTGTAATTACCCCCAGACTCATGACATTTACCAAAGGATTTCTTTCGTATGCAGGCTCAAGGCAAACCTCGCCCCCAATGGTTGGGATACCCATACAATTTCCATAACCGGCTATACCAGAGACAACGCCCCGTAATAGTCGTTTGTTTTGTGCTGAATCCATCTCACCAAATCTTAAGGAGTCAAGAATAGCAATAGGCCTGGCACCCATGGTAAATATATCCCGCAATATACCCCCCACGCCTGTGGCTGCCCCCTGATATGGTTCAACCGCTGAGGGGTGATTGTGGGACTCTATCTTAAAGGCTATCCATATTCCATCCCCAATATCCATTACACCCGCATTTTCACCTGGTCCAACAAGCACCTTTTCTGATTTGGTTGGCAACATCGACAGGGTAGATCTGGAGCTTTTATAGCTGCAATGCTCACTCCACATCACCGAAAAAATCCCCAACTCTGTAAGGGTTGGTGTCCTTTTCAGGATATTCAGTATTTTTTCATACTCTTTCTCACTAAGACCGTGTTCAGCAATGAGTTGTTTCGTTATCTCCATTTTTTTCTCCTTAATTATAATTGGTCAACGATATTCATGTGGTAAATTCCCCTTGCTAAGTAGTTACGACTATTCTACAAAAGAAAGCAATTTGGCAAGAAAACAAAAAAAGAGTGGAAATATCCACCCCTTACCCCAGCCAGTGAGAGACAAGAATTGTCATTGCTTACGAACGAAGAATTACCACCTGCCTCCATCAGCAGAAAACAAAAACCATCATAACTATTGTTGTGTTGTAACCACTCAGCTGCTGATTTACGCTGATATATTTCGACCCGTGCAATCAAATATCCACAGATTTCACAAATTTTCTTTCTGGTGGGCTACTGCCCATCCAGTTCATTTTTTCTTGTTAGGCTTTGCTTCGATGTCTTTTTCTTTTCTTTTGGTTTATCGAAATATTGTGAATTCCATAATCAAGGTTTGCCCATAAGGTCTATCTTCTTAACTTTTTCCCTGATGAATAAGTGTGCCTGTTTTGAGTATTTCCCAAACCAAAGGGTCTTCCTCAATAAATGTATTCAAATTGAAAGGAACCGGTTCTATTCTGCTGTCAATATTATATGCTATTTTCATCAGTCGGATCCTTTCATTGAATCTGTCATCAGTTAAATCCGAAGAAATAATTGCCACATCAATATCACTAAAATTGTTTTCAACCCCTTTTGAATATGAACCAAAAATATAAACCTTCTGAGGTGTTATACCGTTTTCATTCAGTTTTTTCAAAAAATAAATGATTTTTTTCTTCACTGAAGGATTGATTTTAGCCATTTGAAAAGCTCCTCTGTTTCTTCTATTTCCTTCTTTGTAAATTCTTCGGTACATTTCTTTCTGAAACTTCTTTTCTCGTCTGGATACCTTGATTCAAGATTAAAAGTTGTAATTTTTATCAAAGCGTCTCTCTGCTCATCATTTAACTGAATATTCGAAAATTCCGCAAGCCTTTGAAGATTATGAATATAAGGCACATGTTCATTTTTTCTGCTTACATAAATCGCCTTTAATATTTTTTCTATAGCAAGGTGTGCAAAGAAAAGAGAATACGAATAATCTTTTTTTTCGAAAAGATGCCATGTTACCTGCATAGATTCAGTTGCTTCTTCTATCCAGTAATCCTTGATTGTAATCTCTAACAATCTTTCTATCAATATTGATAGAAATTTTAAAAATTATATTTGCTAATGTCGGGGAAATAGGCTAAAATAGAGGTTAAAAGATTTTAAAAGGATT
>MNYI01000212.1 GCA_001873945.1 Candidatus Desantisbacteria bacterium CG2_30_40_21 | reverse complement strand
TAGGTTAAAGGAACACAGATTCATAATTCATAAACATTTCCTATCAATTCATCCACTTATCAACCCATCAACTATTCAACTTATCAACTTTTTGTGTCTTCGTGCCTTTGTGGTGAGTAGTTACGAATAAGGAGAGGTAAAAATGTTCAATCAAATCACGCAGTATGTATTTTTAATTGCCATTATCTTCAGCCTATCCTTAGCATGTAATACACGGGCAGATATTATGGAGGATATTGAACCCCAGCCAATGACATTCACCACCGTCAGACAGGGACAAGTAGGTAGCACCTCTGTTACCCCGTTTCTACGATCCATATTCCATACAGGCTCACAGCATATCGATGCCACTGTGTTTCACGATAAGAATGGAAATGGTATAATGGATTTGGATGAGAATGGCATGGAAGCCGTAGTCTTACGAATTAAAGATGAGACAGCCACAACCACTGTTACTGGACAGGTGATGCTGTCGATTCCCACAGGGACTCAAACCATATCCTTGGATATCAGCACCATACCCATTGAGTATATATGTACTATTCCCCTTGAACAAACTGTATTTATTTCAGAAGATGAGATTATTCCACTCAAATTTCCATTACAGTTATCATGCAAAATAGAAGGGATGATATTTATTGATGAAGATAGAAATGGCTTGCCTGATACTGGTGAACGAGGAGTAGATGGTGCTATTATCTATGCTAACAATGATATTGCCGTTACTTTTTATAATGGCCGGTATAGGTTCAGCAATATGTTAGCTGATAAGTATACTGTTAAATTAAAAAAAGAGCCGATTATTAATGCCAGTTATCAGGATTATGAATTAACAACCCCGGATGTTCTGGATATAAAATTGCAGCAGGGACAAAGGTTTACCGGGGTTAATTTCGGAATAGCTAAAAGGGAGAAAGAGATTGAATTTGAGTAAGTCGTCAAGAAAAAAAATGTAAAATATGATTGACATAAACTTAATTTTTTGATAGAATATAATAGTTCTATACTCAGGTGGGGCATAAATTGCGATTTTTCTCGGGGTGAGGATTAATCAAGGAGAGCAATGGCGCGTAAGGTGAGCAATAGTGTGCTATTGCGAACCTGAACAACACAGCTATCGTTGATTAAGACCAGCGAAAAACGCAATTTATGCCCCACTTGAGTATAAAGTAGGAGGTGCTGAATGTCAAAGGCTCAAAGCTTAAATGATGTGATAAACTATTTCGATAGCCAGAAATCCCTTTGTCCAAAGGATGACCCATGGTATGTGGAAACCGAACGAAAGGAGATTGAGATAATCAAAGATGATCTTCTGACCACTAATCGGGAGCTCAAATTCCTTTTTGGCGGGCATCCGGGCAATGGCAAGTCAACTGAATTAAACAAGATTGACAAAGACGAAGCAATTAAGGCTAAGTATCTGGTAGTCAAATACAGTGCCAATGATGTGCTTGATATTAATGATATAGATATTATTGACTTTCTGCTTACTATGATACTTAAGATTTTAGAAAAGGCAGAAGAAACAGGCACTAATCTGCCTTCATACTTGCAGAATCGCTTAAAAGAGATGGAGGGGTATTTCACCGGTAAGTTACAAACCGAAAAGGCTACTACAGAAGCAAGAAAGGGTGAACTAGGAGGGGGGGTAAAGGCAAAGATTGGCTCTGGATTGCCTTTTGTAAGTCTGGCGGCTAATGTTTTTGCAAAAATACGATTTGAGTCTGAAACACGCAAACAGATTCGCGAATTTTACAAGCTTAATATTACTGATTTGCATAATTTAGCCAACGATATTATCCTCAATATCAAAGTATCCATCAAACCCTGTTTTGATATATTGCTGATTGTAGACGATCTGGATAAGGTTCGACCCCAGCAGGCAGAAAAACTCTTTTTTGAAGAAGGAAGTACTATTGGAGCTATTAACTGTAGTGCCCTGTTTACCCTTCCTATCTCAATGATCTATTCACCAAAGAGTAATGTAATTGAAAGCAAGATTGGGCGTCAAAAGGTGCTGCGTAATCTGAGATTGAAAGATAAGAATGGCAAAGAAGATGAACAAACTGTAAAGCATAGAAAAACCCTGCGTCAGCTTGTGTTTAACCGAATGGAAAGTAGCTTGATTGAAAATAATGCCCTTGATATGGCTGTAGATGCCAGTGGGGGGGTGTTTCGTACCTTGATAGATCTTATTGCCTCTGCCTCAAGTTATTCAAGGGTCAATGACGGTGAAAAGATTGATACTGTTGACATGGAATCGGCTATCAATGAAGAGCGGGCAAATAAAAAGCGGGCACTGAACCGCACCTATTATGATATATTGCTTGAAATACATGACCACAAGAGACTCCTCAGCACGGATAAGGTAGAAGCCTTAGAGTTATTTCATGCTTTGTTTGCCCTCGAATATATGAACGGTAAGGAATGGTGTGATATTCATCCTTTGTTGATTGAAGATGTAGAAGAATACAGGAAGATTAAGCAAAATGAAAAAGCCTGATAAAGCAGTTGTATTTCGTAAAAAGGATGCACTGCAATTCCCACGCATGTTTCATCAATTGCGTCTTTTTAAGATGCGTGGCTGTCTTTTCTTTATTAGTTGTGAAACCCCGGATGTAGAGCATGAACTGGCAGAGAGAATTGTAAATAAGATGACTGTGGAGTTTGCCTGCTGCCCTATCTTTGTATCGCCAACCATGATTGACCCATTTATTGAGATTGAGAAATATTTTATAGCCAATCCCCAACCTCAAATTAAACCCCTGTTTTTAATCCGGAATATTGTCTCTATCACAAAGGCTGAAGAAGCTCTTGACCGATTCTTTCAGGGTATAAATCTCAACCGAGATAAGATTGGTCAGCAAAATCTCGGTATGATATTTTTTGTAGATGATCCGCTCCTGAACCTGATTATCTTCAAAGCCCCGGACTTTTTTACATTCAAATCAGGTATTTTTCGGTTTGGAGATGAGGCAAAGGTACGCAGAGAAATTGCTCAGAAACCACAAGAGCCTTCAGATAATGAGCTAAGGCTTGCCTTTCTGACAGAAACCTTCAAGACTCAGGCAGATGATCTCTCAGAAGTGGCAAAGGCTAATCTGGCTGGTGAGATTGGCAACCTTCACTATAAGCTTTCAAACCTCCATGATGCTCTGAAATACGATGAAATGGCTTTGCCTTTGTTTAGAAAAAGCATGGAGCAAAGGGGAGAGGCCAATCAACTTGGCAATATTGGACTGATTTATCATGATATGGGCGAGCTGGGGCAGGCGATGAAAAAATGGGGACAGCGCCCTATTTTTTCCAGAATGACAAGGAGAAGGATGAAAAAAGTTTATTGACAGAAACCAAATATTAGGGTATAATTAAATAAATTTAAGTAACTATGCAGCCTTCTTGCGAATGAGTCATTCAAGGGAGCAAAATCAGGAGGAAAAATATGAGTGTTTATGAAGGACAGCTTGATGCTAAGGGATTAAAGTTTGGGCTGATTGTCAGTCGATTTAATGAGTTTATCACCTCCAAGCTTGAGGATGGATGTATGGATGCCTTGCTCAGGCATGGGGCATCAGAGGATGCCGTTGATATCTTCAGGGTACCGGGTGCATTTGAGATTCCATATCTGGCTAATAAATTAGCTGCTAAGTCCCCCTTATTAAAAGGAGTTGCAGGGTTGTCTGATAAACCCTATGATGCCATTGTCTGTCTTGGAGTGGTTATCCGTGGTGCTACGCCACACTTTGATTATATCTGTGCTGAGGTTTCAAAGGGGATAGCTCAGGCTTCCATTGCTACAGGTGTGCCAATTATTTATGGGATTCTTACCACAGATACAATTGAACAATCTATAGAAAGGGCAGGAACCAAAATCGGGAATAAAGGGTTTGACGCTGGTATTTCAGCAATTGAAATGGCAAACCTTTATCAGCTTATTAATAAATAATTATGCAAAAAAAAAACAAAAGACAGTCCAGAGTATTTGCCCTGCAGATGCTTTTTTCTATGGAGATGATCCATGGGGAAATAGAAAAAAATATACCGGTACGCATGGATTTTAATAAAAAGGCATCTGTCGAGATAAGAGAATATGCTGATTTTTTAGTAAAGGGTGTATCTGAGAATATAACCTTAATAGATGAGCTGCTCAAAAAATATTGTGAAAATTGGGCAATAGACCGATTGGCTATAGTAGACTTAAACATCTTACGAATAGGGATATTTGAACTCATGTTTTGTTGCGATGTCCCCTCTGCTGTGATTATTAATGAAGCTATTGAAATATCTAAATTTTATAGCTCAGAAGATTCCCATGGATTTATTAATGGAGTCTTGGATAGTGTGCGGAAAGAGGTAAGGGATAAAGTAATTATTAAAGAAATGTAACTACTCAGGTAAAGGAATTTACCACGGAGACACAAGGATATACGGTAACTACTTGTAGCTATATTGGATGGAAAAAACTACGAAATACACGAAAAACCGCGAAAATTAATAATCAGAAGGAATTTGTGAATCAGAATTTTTCGCGTTTTTTTGCGATTTAAGGAAAGAAGGATTCTGGACAAGCCAGAATGACAAGGAGAAGAAGGATCCTGTCGATTCTTGACAGGCAGGGACAGGCTAAGCCAGAATGGACAAGAAGTCCATGCCCTTTGTGATCTGTCATTCCCGCTTGTCGGGAATCCTTCTCCTCTGTGATCTGTCATTCCCGCTTGTCGGGAATCCAAGCCAGAATGACAAGGAGAAGAAGGATCCTGTCGATTCTTGACAGGCAGGGACAGGCTAAGCCAGAATGGACAAGAAGTCCATGCCCTTTGTGATCTGTCATTCCCGCTTGTCGGGAATCCTTCTCCTCTGTGATCTGTCATTCCCGCTTGTCGGGAATC
>MNYI01000117.1 GCA_001873945.1 Candidatus Desantisbacteria bacterium CG2_30_40_21 | reverse complement strand
TCGCAACAGGCAATTACTCAGGTAAAGGAATTTACCACTCAAGACACAAAGAAACAAAGGTTCACAGTAACTACTTGTAGCTATATTGGACAGAAAAAACTACGAAATACGCGAAAAACAGCGAAAATTAATAATCAGAAGGAATTTGTGGATCAGAATTTTTCGCGTTTTTTGCGTTTTTCGTAGTTATCTCTTGATAGCTGAGTAGTTACCGCAATAGATTTTGTGTGATACAATTCATTCGGGGATAGGATTTTTTCATAAAGAGTTGTAATGTTTGGTACGCCTGCCAAACATGCTGTAACTCCTCTTCTGATATGTCAATAGCAATGTTCTTCATATATTTCCCCTCTTTACTTTACACAAACAAATACTGGCGGCGGGAGTAGGAGTCGAACCTACGGACAGGTTACCCTGTCAACGGTTTTCAAGACCGCCGCGATAAACCACTCTGCCATCCCGCCAATTTCTTACCACTTCAGCGTTACAGACAAAAGATGTGTCCCTACATCCCCACTATCCAGTAACCCATAATCAATCTGATATAACATCTTTGGTGCGGTTGATTTCTCATCTGGCTTGTTTTTTAACCCAACCCCAAGGGTATGAAAGGCTTTTCCATAAAATCCAGCCCGAACACATAGATTATCTGTCAAATACCTCTCTGCCCCAATCCTGACCTCGCTTTGATGCTCTTGAGCATACACATCCTTAACATTAAAATAATAAACATCCATGGCTACAATGGTCTTCTCGTCAGGTTTCCATGCTATCCCGGGTCTAATATTGCGAGGATGTTGACGATAGAGATGACGCTTTTCTATCTTTACGCCCCTGTTATCATTCTTACGACAAATAGGACACTCAGCACCAGGATATTGTTCAAAGGCATGCCCAAGCTCACAAACCCAAATATCCTTATTAAACTCATACCTTGGCTCATTAATATCCTGTATCAATAACCCAAGTGTAACCTTATCTCCGATAAGCTTATGCAGAAATCCAAGGTCATATCCAGTTGCCTCAGCCTCATAACCCATACCATCACGAGTATCTTTGCCATCCTTCCATAGATTAAAATCATCTCTCTTTTCTAAGGCATGGCTATACTTACGGATATTTACCCCCATAGCTGTATTGTCAAACATTCCTGCTCCCCAACCACCAAAGGAGACTGTTGTCCAATCATCATTGGAATAATAAGTATATTTATAGTCCCCATTAGTTTTATCATAAATACTTAAATACTGATTTATTTCCTTTACCTTGCTTATCCCTATACCTGCATTTCCCATTCGGACGCCAAATGCGGTCCAATCCTGATAATTAATCAAGGCATTATTATTCAAGGTTTTCATCCATGTTATTTCACCCTTTTGAAGGTTTCCCATGCCAGCAGGGTTCCAGTAGCAGGAATGTATATCATCAGCTACCGCAATAAACGCCCCACCCATGGACAGGGGTCTTGCCCCAAGACAGGCCTCTGTTATTTCATTATATCCAAGCCCTATAAAAATAAGGCCACACCATATTAATCTTCTCATTCATTACCTCCAATTTTCTTCTCAATTATACTCAACGACGGCATAAATTGTGAATTTTCGGTGAGAATTAATCAACGAGAGCAAGGCGTGAAGGTTCGCAATAGTGCACTATTGCGAACCTGAACAACACAGCTATCGTTGATTAAGACCAGCGAAAAACGCAATTTATGCCGTCGTTGAGTATATTACCCTTTCTGGCCAAAGAAGTTCATACACCAGAGCAATCACCACTCCAATAATCAAGCTATTAATCAATCCAGTAATTATCCATAACATCGTCATTTCTCCAGGAATAAGCATAAAGTTCTTCACTGTCCCCGGAAATTCACCAATTGCCCAGATAATAAACCCAAAAAATATACCCTTAACCACCCTTTTCCCTGGTAAGCTATCATGAAGAATAGCAAACAGGCATCCAAAAAGAACACCTATAAACACATCAACCAACCATATTTTCGACTCCCAGTAGGTGGCTGGCTTGAACAGTTTCCATAACTGGAAAAAGACATAAGGTGTTTCCGACTTCAGGGCACAATAAACCTTTTCAAAAGCCTGCCATTCAAAGATACTAATCCCAATCTTTAACCCGCCAGCAATAAAACCGGCAATAAAACCTCTCAGGAATCTCATTTGCACCACCTGTAATTATTCACCATAAAATCTCACAAAATACACGAAATTTTTCTAACTTTGTACCTCTGTGCCTTTGCCACTTTGTGCCTATTTTCCCTCACTTAAACATCGTTTGTGCTAATTTCCACCAATCCTGTTCCACAGTTTTCAAGATTGATGTCGCTGCCTCAAGTGGGGCAGAGGTTATCTCATTGCCAACCAAGCAAGCCATCTGACCAAATTTGCCTTCATGTATTAATTCAACTGCCTTAACCCCAACCCGTGTCCCTAACATGCGGTCAAAAAGGGTAGGTGCCCCGCCTCGCTGGATATGACCAATAACAGCCACTCTTGTTTCAATCCCTGTCTTTTCCTCAATAATTTTTGCTGTATATTCTCCAATCCCTTTTTCTTTCAGGATAACATGACCAAAGGCATCAACCTCTTGTTCCCCTTCTATTTCTGCAAATTTGGTACCCTCTGAAACCACTACTATCCCATAATTCTTTCGTTGTTTAATCACCCTTAAGTGTTCACACATTTTTTCAATATCCGGTTCAATCTCAGGAAGCAATATCCAATCAGCACCACCGGCAATCCCTGTAAAAAGAGCAACCCAGCCTGCATGCCTGCCCATAACCTCCAACACCATTATTCGTCGATGAGATCTGCCTGTATCCCGCAACCTCTCTAAGGCATCAACAGCAACAGTTACTGCTGTATCAAAGCCAAAGGTATAATCTGTGCATGAAAGGTCATTGTCCATTGTTTTGGGGACGCCGACAACCCTTGTTCCATATTGTTTATAAAGCTTGCTTGCCACACCAAGGGTATCCTCTCCGCCAATAGCAATAAGAGCATCAAATTTTTTCATATTCTCCAGAACCATGGGTACATCATTTTCATCATTCTTAAACGGATTAGTTCGAGATGTACCAAGAATAGTCCCACCCTTTCCAATAATTTCTTCCACATCAGACAGGGTTAATTGCCTTGTATTCACATTTATCATTCCCTTCCAGCCATCCATTACCCCAAATAGATCATCACCATGATCCATGGCTTTCATAAAAGCCCCTCTAATAGCTGGATTTAACCCAGGACAATCACCACCACCAGTTAATATGCCAATTTTCATATCCTACAAGCCTCCTTTTTCCCTTAGACAGAAAGTATACCAAATATAAGCAAATATGTCAAGCATTTTCCTGCTTTTTTTATCAGTGTGCATTATCCTTGCCTTATTGCCTCACAAGGTGAAATAGATGCTGCCATCATAGCTAGATAATACCCAGAAAACCGGGGACAGCACCCGTTTTTTTATCGTTTTTGAGATATTCCTATCGTTTTTGGTCTTAATGTTCGTCCCAATAATTCTTCTAACCTTGTCGCAAAGGTTTCATCTCCTGCAGGACGACCCGTAGAGGGAAAATGGGGACAGCACCCTATTTTTAGAAGAAAAAATAGGGCGCTGTCCCCATTTTCCCCGCATCGTCTCAACTGCTAACGATTGAGCTAACCCGCCTGAAAAGGCGTCAGCCTTTTCAGGTCGGGTTCAGCGATTTGTTATACGCACCATGAATTCTTTTCCTTTAATTCTAATCATGCTGTTTTGGGAAAGTAAACACATTTATTCTTTCTGCAGTTACGATGGTTCTTATTGGAATAGAAGCAAGAAATCTTTTCTCTATGTATTGGCAAATGAACATTGAAGTACTCTTTCGCTGAATTGTAGCCTACAACAAGAGCAGTTCTAACAAAACTTTTACAGCACATTGGACCAACATCGTTGGCAATAGTGTCAATCGTTCTTGCCACAATGTGCATGGTAATGGCAGACTCCCTATCCTTTGGACATGCTGCGCCGAGAATGACACTAAAGGCAGCACCGATCCCAATGGGCACACCACAAACACCAGTAAGGGCACAGTACGGTGGCATGGATTGTTTTTGCGTCCGGTTCATAGCCTCAGTGATCTGTTCATTCGAGATGGCCAATGTGCCGTCGTTCTTCAATGCCGCCAGGAGCGATGCAGTAGCAATAAGGGCGTGCTCACAACCCAAAAATGGTATCTTGGGATGTGCCATAAGTAGTTCCGCTATGGAAAGGGGATCTTTCTCCTCCGTGGTGAGAGCGATATCAGTAACCAGATCAAATGCTCCTTTTCCGTGACACTCGTCGCATACATAATGTCCTTTAAGACACCTAACATAGCCCTCTTCTTTCTTGCCACAATAGTTACAGACTACAGTGACTGCACTTTCCAAGTATTCCAGGGGCGCAGTACAAACCATGCAATTTTCTAATTTTTTTTCTTCTTCACATTTGCAGCATTCTTTACTCATCACAACACCTCCTTATTTTTCTTCTGCATCGCTATTCATTTGCGTATAACGCCTAATGTTGAGTTGCTGCGGGGCTGGCACATCCTCTTAATGTTGATTTCACTACTAATATTTGGGGGAAACCGGGGACAGCGCCCGTTTTTTACTGTTTTCGAGGTCTTCCTATAGCTTTTGGCTTTAATACTCGACCTAACAATTGTTACAACCTTGTTACAAAAGGCTCATCTCCTACAGGACGACCAGTAGAGGTACATCCTCTAATCTCTTTTAATGTCCATTCTTCTTCCGGAATAGCAAGATA
>MNYI01000091.1 GCA_001873945.1 Candidatus Desantisbacteria bacterium CG2_30_40_21 | reverse complement strand
AAGATGAAGATACCGAGGGAAGGGGAGTAGGGAGTCAAGAAAAATCTTTAGCCGTAACTACTCAGGTAAAGCAATTCACCACGGAGAACACATAAATTGATAGGTTGATAGGTTGGTTGATGAGTTGATGGGTTTATAGGTTTATAGGTTAAAGGAATACAGATTCATAAACCTACAAACCCTTCCCTTTCCAACCCATCAACCCATCAACTATTCAACTTATCAACTTTTTGTATCTTCATGCCTTTGTGGTGAGTAGTTACCTTTAGCCACATATTGTTTTTTGACCGCTCACTGAAAATATTGAAGAAATTTCTTTTTGGAATATTTCTGCTTTTTGGGCAGGATTTTTATCTTGCAAGATAGGACGGCCTACTACAATATAGTCAGCACCGTTTCCAAAGGCTGTTTTCACATCTACGATTCTTTTTTGATCATCTTTATTTTCAACTGGACGAATACCGGGGGTTACTACTAAAAAATTATTGCCCAACTCACTTCTTAACTGAGGAGCTTCTAATCCAGATGAAATAACCCCATCACAACCTATTTGCAAGGCACGCCTGGCTCTGGAAAGAACTAATTCCTTAACATCACACTTAAACCCCAAATCATCCAGATCTTTTCTATCAAGGCTTGTTAATACTGTTACTGCCAATATTTTAAGAGAGCCTTTATTTTCAACCGCTGCCTCTAAAATTGCATCGTTCCCATGCACACTAACAAACTGTACGGCTCTATGCCTTAGCCCTGCCACAGCAGATTTTACTGTTTGTGGGACATCAAAAAATTTTAGATCAACAAAAATATTTTTCTTGCGTTCTTGCAGCCACTCGACAAGCTCAAAGTATCCTCCTGCCATAAATAGTTGCAACCCAAGTTTATAAAAATTGACCGTTGAGCCAAGATCTGTTACTATCTGTTTAGCTTTTTCAACATTTTCTACATCTAAGGCAAGGATGAGCCGTTCATGGGTTGGTATGTCTTTTTTATTCATAATGCCTCTCTGCGGTGAATTTCTCTATCTGAATAGTTACATTATAGCATAGGACAATGGTTAAGGTCAAGTGAAATTTTCAGAAAAAGCAGCAATTCTCATTATGGCAGAAATTGTGTAAAAAAGGGGAAAGGGAGAAGAGACAACCTCCTAACCCTCTCTTGCGTCTTTGCGGTTCATAATGAGAATTCCTCAAAATTCATCCAAAATCCTTGACAATGACCTGAATTTATGTTATTATAGCCTTGTACCGTTGAATACGATGGAGGTAATATCTTGAAACATAATGAAATGATTATTGTCTTAGATTTTGGCTCACAATACACACAGCTAATTGCCCGCAGGATACGGGAGATGCAGGTTTATTGTGAGGTAGTGCCTTTTGATAGCAAGATAACCAATCTTGAAAATGTAAAAGGAATCATCCTTTCTGGTGGCCCTGCCAGTGTTTATGATGAATATGCACCTTGCGGTAATCCTGAGATATTTCAATATGGAATGCCAATATTAGGGATATGTTATGGATTGCAATGGATGGTACAAACACTCGGTGGTGAGATTATACAGGCAAACAAAGGGGAGTATGGTCGGGCAGAGATGATCGTTCCAGAGACTGATGAGCTTTTTTCTGGAATTCCGTCAAGTTTAACGGTCTGGATGAGTCATGGGGATCAGGTGATGAGGTTGCCCACTGGATTTAAGATGCTTGGAAAAACAACAAATGCTCCGTATACTGCTATTAAGGGAAATGGAAATATCTATGGCGTGCAATTCCATCCAGAGGTAGCACATACTGAGCATGGCATGGATATATTAAAAAACTTCTTGTTTAATGTCTGCAAATGCAGCGGCTCATGGACAATGTCCTCCTTTATCAAAAACTCCATAGAGGAAATTCGGGTAAGAGTGGGTAAGGAAAAGGTTATCTGTGCCTTGAGTGGCGGTGTTGATTCATCTACCGTAGCGGTACTGATCCGTGAGGCTATTGGTGATCAGCTTACCTGTATCTTTGTTGACAATGGATTGCTTCGTAAGGGTGAGGCAAAACAGGTTATTAAAACATTTCGGGACGACTATCATATTAATATGGATTCCGTTGATGCAGAGGATAGGTTTTTGAATAAACTAAAGGGTGTTGCCTCGCCAGAAAAGAAACGAAAAATAATTGGCAGGGAATTTATCAAGATATTTGAGGAAGAGGCAAAAAGAATTGAAGGTGCTATCTTTCTTGCTCAAGGCACACTGTATCCTGATGTGATTGAAAGTGTATCTACCAAGGGACCCTCAGCTATAATTAAAACCCATCATAATGTAGGCGGGCTGCCTAAAAGAATGAAACTCAAACTCATTGAACCATTTCGGGAATTATTTAAGGATGAGGTGCGGGTAATAGCCAAAGAACTGGGTATGCCGGATGAGATTATCTGGCAACACCCATTCCCTGGACCGGGACTTGCGGTACGGATCATTGGGTCAGTTGATAAGGAAAACCTTGATACCCTGAGAGATGCGGATGCCATTATTATGAATGAGATAAAACAAGCCGGACTTTATCGGGACATCTGGCAGGCATTTGGGGTCTTTTTGCCGATAAAAACAGTGGGTGTGATGGGTGATAGGCGAACTTATGAAAATGTTGTTGCCCTTCGAGCAGTAATCAGTCAGGATGCCATGACCGCTGATTGGGCACCATTACCTCATGACCTCCTGAGTACCATTGCCAATCGTATTGTTAATGAGGTTCCAAAGATAAACAGGGTAGTGTATGATATTACATCAAAACCGCCAGGGACGATTGAATGGGAGTAGAAAGTGAAAGGGATATGTTTGCCTTGATTTTTTGGTTGACAAATATATTTTTTATGATATACTTAAATATACTTATCCATATAATGAGGTTTTGAATAATGCGAATTATCCTGACAATTATTATCTCCCTGTTTGCCTTTTCAGGTTATGCCCAGCAAACAACCGTGACCAATGTCAGATATTGGACATCTCCAACCAATATCAGGGTAGTGATTGATCTAACAGGAGAGGTATCTTATCAGGTAAAAGAGTCTGCTGCCCCACCCGAGATAATTATTACCATAGAAAACACCCAAAGCAATAAGCAGGAGTTATTGGTAAACAATACTACCATACGGCAGATTTCTGTATCACAGGAGAAGGCAGCACCTCTGACAAATGAAAATACATCCTGCATAAAGATTGGGCTTACAAAGAAAACTTCGTTTAATATGTTTCAATTGAAAAAATATCAAGATAAACCTGTTCGATTGGTGATTGACATTAATATTCCTGATGTAAAAAAGGCATTACCTGTCTCTAAGAAAGAGATTGAACGGATAAAACAAAGGGCAAAGATAGTAGTTATAGATGCTGGGCATGGGGGTGAAGACCCTGGGGCAATAGGTCCAAGCGGGTTACAGGAAAAGGATGTAGTTTTAAGTATAGCCCGAAAGCTTGCTGATTACTTTAATCAAAAACAGAATGTAAGGGCATTTCTTACCCGAGATGGGGATTATTTTATCCCCTTAGGAGAAAGGGTTAAATTGTGTCAGCAATATGAAGGTGATATGTTTATCAGCATTCATGCTAATGCCAGCTATAAAGAGAGTGCTCGCGGCTCTTCTGTTTATGTCCTTTCCACAGAGGGGGCAAGCAATAAGGCAGCACAATTACTTGCTCATCGGGAAAATATGGCTGATTTAATTGGGGGTATTGCAAGGGTTGATAATGATACAGTTGCTGGTATTCTTATGGATTTAAGTCAAACTTATACAATTAATGAAAGCATTGGATTAGCCAAGTTTACATTGGACAATATAGTTTCTTATTGCCATACCGTTTTTATAGGGGTTGAACGGGCTGGGTTTGCTGTCTTAAAAAGCATTGATGTTCCTTCTGTTCTTGTAGAAACAGCCTTTATTTCTAATTCCAAAGAGGAGAAACTTCTTGCTACTGATGAATTTCAGGAATTAATGGCAAAAGCAATCTATGAGGCAACCTTGAAATATCTGGGAATATCATCTTCAGTAGTCTCCCTGAGATCGCCCAGTAGGTATAAATACCATGTAGTTAAAGACGGTGAAACACTCTGGAGCATATCTGCAATGTATGATAAATCTGCTCAGGAGATTAAAAAATTTAACGCAGATATACCCCCATCAGAGGTGATATTTGTGGGGCAGACATTAATTATACCGTAAATTATATAAGGAGGATAGAGACAATGATTAATTTAACTGATGCTACCTTTGATCAGGAGGTACTTAATTCCAGCGAGCCTGTTCTGGTTGATTTTTGGGCACCATGGTGTGGTCCATGTAGAATGCTTGCCCCGATATTAGATGAATTGACTGAAGAATATAAGGATAAGGTCAAGCTATGTAAGCTCAATGTAGATGAAAATCCAGCTATGTCCAGATATTATCGAATCTCAGGCATTCCCTGTATAAAGTTTTTCAAACAAGGTGTTGTTGTGGATGAAATGGTTGGCATGTCACCAAAAGGGGCAATTGTCAAGAAACTGGATGCCATTATTTGATAATCCCAAAATTACCCGTGGCTTTTTGGTCATGATCATTCATAATCAAATAGAGATACACACCAGAGGCTATACTCAAATGGGGCATAAATTGCGATTTTTTCGGTGAGAATTAATTAAGGAGAGCAATGGCGCGCAAGGTGAGCAATAGTGTACTATTGCGAACCTGAACAACACAGCTATCGTTGATTAAGACCAGCGAAAAACGCAATTTATGCCCCACTTGAGTATATATGCAATATCCAATCCTTTTTTACTTCCCGCTCCGTATTATTGTTGTGTCAACCTTAAAATGACGGATACGCCGGTAGGACAG
>MNYI01000086.1 GCA_001873945.1 Candidatus Desantisbacteria bacterium CG2_30_40_21 | reverse complement strand
TGTCAGAAAGGCGTAAAGCTCTCCAGAGATAGAAATAATGTATATTACCCCATCATGAATAATCGGAGAGGATTCAACAGAGTCCCCAATATAATACTTCCATCTCAAGCGACCATCTAATGTCAGACTATAAAGATACCCATCACGGGATCCAGCATAGATAGTATCGTTATCCGGATCTATTACTGGTGAGGAGACAATGGATTTCAGGGTTTCATAAGCCCATAATTGCTCTCCTGTATCTGATTTAAGACAATAAATTTTCCCATCCGTAGAGCCAAAGAATAGTTTTTTATCATTAGAAAGAATAGCAGATGAGTTCCTTATCCCCTGTCCGGTTTGAAAACTCCATCTTAATTGTGGTGCAAATTCTTCCTGTCCAAGAGAGTGCTGAATAGATTTTTGCAACAGATTAATCTCACCCTGTCCAAGTGCAACAGCAACCAATAAATTCGATGGTTGGGACTCGCCAATATCATTATAGGCAATTACCTGATATTGATAACTCATCCTGCCAAGGACATCCTTATCCTCAAGAGTGCATATATTTCCCTCAACCGTAGCTATAACCTTATACTCGTTGTCGGTTCCTTCTGCCCGTTCAATACGAAAGCCTGTCTCATTTGAGGAATTATCCTGCCAACAGATAGAAATTGCCTCTCTGGAAGCAGCGACTAAAATTAGATTATCAGGTGGTTTCGGGATAGTATTGGGTGTTTTTACCGCAACAGTATTTGAATAAATTGAATACTCATCCCCTTTAACAGCCCTCATTCGATAATGATAGATGCTGTTAGATACAAGTTTTATATCCATATAAGAGGACGCCCCTTGAGCAATGCTTGCTATTTCCTGAAAATCTGTATCTGAAGATGCCCTTTCTAAGACAAACCCTGCTTCATCATCAGGGTTTGTCTGCCATGTAAGATGAATACAGCCATCCTGTGGTGCAGATGCTTTGAGGGAGCCCGGTGGGGTAAGTGGCGGCTGAAGGGTAGTAATTGTTACAACTTGAGAATAATCAGATGAGCCAAATTTGTTGTAGCTACGCACTCGATACGAATAAGCTGTTTTTGGTGTAAGGTTTATCTCTGTAAATATGGTATTATTTTTTGATATTCTTCCTACCTCATAGAATTTTTCACGAATCTTTTTTTCAATGATAAACCCTTCCTCATCATTGGAATTATCACCCCATGAAAGGTTTATCTGGAATGGATCAACGGCAATCCCATTTAATCCAAAGGGTGCAAGGGGTGGTCCGGGTGTAGATATTTTTATCTCATTACTATAAAGAGATTGACCAATATCATTATAGGCTCTGACACGATAGATATAGGTTGTTTTAATGCCAATATTTTTATCTTCATAATGGTTTATGTTGGCTGGGACATGATATATTTCTTCAAACTGGGTTGTATCCTGCTTTCGTTCAATCCTGAATCCTGCCTCGTTTGATGAATTATCCTGCCATGAAAGTTCTATTCCTTCTTCTCCGGCCATAGCCCGAAGCTCTGTTGGGAAGAATGGCTGTGTGTCTCTGGTGATCGCTTTTATTTCCTCAGAGTATTTTGAATTTCCGCTCATACCATAACTGCAAATTCGATAAAAATAAACGGTATTTGGAAACACTTCTGTGTCTCTATAGGTTGTTATATTTGGACCCATAGTGGCAATCTCATCATAAGCAGCATTCTCTTTTCTTCTTTCCAATCTAAAGCCCATCCGATCACCATGAATTGTCCATACAAGGCAGATATTCATGTTTGAAACATTAGCCACCCTCAATCCTGATGGCTGCTGTGGCAATCCCCTTGAGGTTTTAATACTGACTACTTCAGATATTCCCTCACCGCTTTTATTGTAGCTAACCACTTGATATGAATAGTTTGTATCAGGTAAAAGTGAGGCATCAATATATTGAGTACTATTTGAACCAAGCCTGACAATGGGTGTAAACCCATCCTCTCCAGGAGCTTTTCTTTGTACCTTAAACCCTGTTTCATTTACTGCCGTATCCTTCCATGCAATCTTTATTTGTGTTGGTTCAATAAGCAAAGCCTGCACATCCACTGGTTCAGAGGGTGGGGATAAGGGAATTGTAACCAATATTGGTTTAGTATATTCTAATCTTCCAAAGCTATTAAAAGAAACTATACGGTAATAATATGTTATTCCATATTTTACCCTTATGTCATTATAGCTTGTTGTGTTTGGCTCAAGGGTACAAACAAGTTTATACTCCTTTTGACCCTTTTCTGACTTGACTATCTTAAAACCATCCTCATTTTTAGAGGTATCTAACCATGTAAGAAAAACACCCTTAGTAGAAGATACAGATGCTGCCTTAAAATCACCGGGTAGATTGGGCAATTTTGGGGCAGTATTCACCTCAAGGATATTGCTGTATTCTGATCTACCAGCAGAATTATAGCTACAAATTCGATAGTAATATATGCTGTTCAGCTTGACCTGTTTATCTGTAAATTGTAAAGAATTAAACGGCAAGAAGGTAGCACCTCCAGCGATAGATATAGCTGTAAATGTCCCTTTGTCGATCCTTCGCTCAAGGATAAAGCCCTGCTCATTTTGGGAATTATCATGCCATGATACAACAATCTCCTGCCTGTTAAATCTTGTCAAGACAAGCATGTCAGGGGGAAATGGCGGAATATCAGGCGTACGGATAAACACCTCATTTGAACAATCTGAATATCCAACCTCATTAAATGCCAGAATCCGATAAGAATAGTCTGTGGCAGGGGTAACATTATTGTCCTGATATTTGACCGTATCTGGTGCGAGCTTGCATAACTCTGTGTATGTACCATCAATTAACCGTTCCAACAGAAAGCCTGATTCATTGGATGCTGTATCCTGCCACGAAAGGTTTATTTGCGTCCCTTTTACATTCACCTGAAGATTCAGAGGTGTTGTTGGTGGTATCTGAGGGGTAGCAATAGCAACCTCATTGCTATACTTAGAGATACCAATAGTATTATAAGCACAGACCCGATATGAATAACCCATAGCCGGGACAAGATTGGTATCCTTAAAGCCGGTGATATTTTTGTTTACCCTACCTACTTCTGTATAATCCGTGCTCATGGTTTTTCTTTCGATAATAAAGCCATCCTCCTTGTCTCCTGCATCCTTCCATACAAGGGTATTTTCAAACCCTTTCAGGATAGCTTGCAGGTCTTTAGGGCTATCAGGTAATTTAACACCTTTTTGAGGCAAAGACTTAGAGGCACTGACAAATCCATAAATATCACCATTCCTGTCTCCAACATAGAGTGTATTGCCCGGGCCAAGTGATATGGGGCAGGGTATTAACCCAATCTTATAATTCCATTTTATCTTACCATCAGGAAGGATAGCATAAATATTCCCCGATCTGGAGGCAATATAAACCACACCCTTTACATCAACTATTGGATAAGAACGAAAGATAGCTCCAGTGGGAACAAGCTGCATACCCTCTTTGGTAATGATACAGAGACCATCCTCTACCCCCAGATATATCTCCTGATTAGACCCAAAGGCAGGCAGGGAATAGATAGGGGAATTTATCTCCATAATATTCATGGTATTACCATCTGAGGCAATGGCAAGAAGGGTATTATCAATAGTGGCAATGTATATATATCCATCATCTGGAGAGATAACCGGGGAGGAAAATGGCGATACCCGTAGCCCTTTTTCCCATTTTATCTTACCATCAGGGGTCAGGGCATACAGGCTGCCATTTATGGATGAGATATAGATTATTCCTGTATCTATGGCTGGTGTTGATTGAATCGGGCTATCAAGTGCAATATTCCAGAGTAGTTTACCATCCTTGTCTAAAGCATATAAAATACCATCACCTGTGCCAAAATATATTGTCTCATCCTTGCCAACAACAGGAGATGCCCATTTTACAGGAGACTTGGTGGGGTATTTCCATTTAATACTCAGTGTTTCCTTGTCTAAGGCACAAAGGCTGCCATCATTACACAGGACATAAATTGTACCTGATTGACCTATGACTGCCGTAGAATCTATACCACTGCCAAAATTTACAGAATATTCTTTACCATCAGGTGCAATGGCAAAAAACATCCCCTTTGTGCTGCCAAAATAAACCCGACCAGATTGGTCAACAACAGGCTGACTACTTATATAACCATGGATATGCTTACCCCACTTTATTAGTGGCAAGGTATCTGGCCCCAAAAAAGTACTCCTGCCAGTATGCTGACTATTCTGCTGAAGGTAGGGCATTTCCGCTGCATGAAGGGTCAGACATGGTAACACCAGATATAAGATAACGCTAACATAAGCCATGACAACCCGTATGGCATTATTAGTGTAGGCATTTTTTGCCATATAAAATAGTTCTCCGTTTATTCTGAATTCTGACTACTGGATACCTGAGTAGTTACCATATTTTATCATATCTTAAATGGATTGTCAACAAATAAAAAACTTGTTGCAGCAATTCTCATTATGGATTTTCAGATTCACCACAGAGACACGGAGGCACGGAGAATAATTTAAAAAAACAAGCTGACGGAATGCAAATTTTTATAAATTCACAGAATAATGCTTCAAATTTCCAAAAATCTGCGTTCAGCCACATTCAAATAAGAGATTTGTCCTTCGATTTTCCTCTGTGTCTCCGTGTCTCCGTGGTGAGTTGTTATGTGTTTATGCGGTAAAAATGTCATA
>MNYI01000012.1 GCA_001873945.1 Candidatus Desantisbacteria bacterium CG2_30_40_21 | reverse complement strand
CATTGTTGCTTAGTCCTAAGCGTCCACAGTTATACTCAAGTGGGGCATAAATTGCGTTTTTCGCTGGTCTTAATCAACGATAGCTGTGTTGTTCAGGTGAGCAATAGTACACTATTGCTCACCTTGCGCGCCTTGCTCTCCTTGATTAATCCTCACCGAAAAAATCGCAATTTATGCCCCACTTGAGTATATCTTCTCTGTAGCCTCAACAGTCCTTTCTATAGAGAATCTTTCATGGACGCTTTTTTCTCCTTGTTTTGCTAATCTTATTCTTAAGGTTTCATCATTCAGCAAAACCTTAATCTTTTCTGCCAGATCCTCTGAGTTCCCTGTTTCAAAAAGCAGACCATTTTTATTTGGCTCAATAATCTCAGAGATAGAAGGGATATTGCTTCCAAGCACACAAACTCCGCAAGACATAGCCTCCAGGATTGACAAAGGAAATCCCTCAGCAAAGGAGGGCAACACCTTGATTGTCATAAGATGATAAAATGGAGCTATATCTTTTTGAAAACCACAAAGAATTACCCTATCCCCTAATCCAAAAGCCTCAATCTCTGGCCAGAAGGATTCATCTATCCCCACCAGAAGAACCTTATAATCACCCTTGAGTTCCTTTAAGGCAGCAAATAAGGTATCATGTCCCTTCAGTTTGTCCCATCTGGCTATCATCCCGATAATCTTATCTTCTGTAGAGATGTTATATCTCCTTTTTAATTCTTCTATTGCCTGAGGGTTGACAGAACCAAAATCATTTGGGATTCCATTATAAATTATCTCTATCAAATCATCTGGAATCCCCTGACTACAGAGTGATTCTTTTACTGCTTTACTTACAGCTATTATTTTATCTGCACCTATCAAATAAAGAAAACTAATCAAACGACTGCTTCTTGAGATTGCACGGCGGGTCAGGATAATCTTTGCCTTTGCTCCTAAAAATTTAGCCCAAATAGCCAAATACCTATCTGTGGAAAGATGAGCGTTAATAATATCAATCTTTTCTTGTTGACACAAATTGACAATCTTTCTGGCACTCTTGAAATCATATCTTGATTTCATCTCAATAGACACGACTTCAAATCCGGCTTCCTTCATCAAACTGTAGTTGTAGCTTTCAGGAGAGGCAGCTACTATTACCCTGTGCCCCCTTTTAATGAGACCTTTTATCAAGAGAATGACAGACTTGGTAGAGCCAGCCTTGCCCTCACCAGAGACCAGATGCAGGATATTAAGTCCCATAAATACTCCTCCAAAGGTTGCTGTAGCCGTCTGAAGTGCTTCTGAAGAAACCTTCTGCATATCCATTAGCCTTTGAGAGAATACCTCTGTATCTGTTTAATCCGATAATAGCCTCTAAATAGTTATTGGCTAATAATTGGCTTTTGTACTCTAAAATTGCCTGTTTCTTTACCTCTATCTGGTCAGTAATATCTACCAATACATTAGGGAACAGGGTTGACCATATCTCATAGGCATAAATGCTGATGGATAAGGGCTTTGAGATGAGGGGAAGAGAGGAAAGAAAAATCTTGTTGGTTGAAATATGATCGTTGTGATTATCAAGAAAGAAAGGAAGATAGACAATATCCGGCTCATACCTGTCGAGTAGGTCTGCAATCTGACGGCTTATCTCTTTGGTTGAAAGATCAAGCTTCTTAATCTCATAATCTAAGAAGATAAGTTCATCTATGCCGATTATTTCAGCGGCTCTTTCTCCCTCTTTCTGCCTTATATCCTTGTCATTCAGGCTTGCCAGATAGATGCTTACAATCTTATCCCCGTCCAAGTGATGTTTGTATAATGTTCCGCCTGCTCCCAGGATATCATCATCAATATGCGGAGATAAAACCAGAACACTTTTTCCAACAGGTTTTTCCTCAATAGGTTTTGAAACCTTTAAGTAGGGCTGAATATATTCATAAAATCTAAGAACATTCATCCATTTTACTCTCATTTTACCTTCTCCCTCATCATCATTCCTGCAAAATATCCTGCTCCAAACCCATTATCAATGTTTACTACAGCAACGCCTGGCGCACAGGAATTAAGCATGGTCAATAAGGCAGCCAATCCATGAAAACTGGCGCCATATCCTACACTTGTAGGCACAGCTATCACTGGCACAGACACCAATCCACCTACTACGCTGGCAAGAGCCCCTTCCATGCCTGCTACAACAATAATTACAGAAGCAGCCCTCAATTTATTGGATCTATCCAGAAGACGATGAATACCTGCCACACCAACATCATACAGCCTCTCCACACCTACCCCAAACATCTCAGCCGTAACAGCTGCTTCCTCAGCTACTGGAATATCTGTTGTTCCGCCACTTACAATCAGTACCCTTGCATCTGGACAGGATATTTTCTGAGAGTGTTTAAGGGCAATTATCCTTGCCTGTTCATAATAAATCAAGCGGCTGTCTATTTCCAACAGTGTCTGGTACACATCCTTACTTGTTCTGGTAATCATGACATCATTTCCCTTATCAAGTAAAAGGCTGACAATCCGTGTTAACTCTTCAATATTCTTACCTGCTCCAAATACAACCTCTGGAAAACCACATCGCAGTTCTCGATGATGGTCAATACAAGCAAAAGCCGCATTGTTTGGATTCATCCGTATCTCTTCATATGGCAAGTGCTTAAGATGCTCAAGGGCAGTGTTTATCTCTATATTGCCATCTTTTACCCCTTTCAAGATTCGTTTGAGGCGTTCAATGTTCATTTGGTACTTCCTTACATATGTAGTCTTAAGTCCCCTGCCCAATCTCACTTCCTACAGCTCTGCGAAGTATTTGTTGTAATCTGCCCTGTCCAATTCCCTGACTTCCTTGATTATTTGGTAAGATAACAATTGCTGGCAAGGGTAATGATTGAATCTCCTGAATCTGCTGCTCACATTGCTTGAATACATCCTCAGTTACAAAGATAATGGAATAATTCTTATTCAGCATACCTTTTAACATCTCATTTGCATCATTAATGTCTTTCAGGGGATAGACAGCAAACCCAAATGCCTTGAATGGCCAGATAGTATCCTTATCCCCAATAATAGCTATATTAAACATAGTTTCGCCTCAATCTTATTCGTATTGTATTCTCTGACATGTGGTTTAATCTGGCTACAAAGATTATTCTTAACATGTTTGTTTCCATCTCTTTTAGAAGATAATAACTGATCAATGGCTCTGGACCAAAAAATATCAGGTTAGCTTGTTTCAAGTAATTAAGGATGTGATTATCTGAGGCAACCTCATACTTCCAGAACAATCTCTCCTCTACCCAGCTATCCATTATCGGGTCATGATACTCCTTAATCTCTGAAAATATATCCCAGGGACGAATAAAGAGCTTGAGAAATAAATCCCTGCTTATACTCCCTCCATCAAAAAGCATATCCCGAAGATAAGTTATCTCAGCCTTAGCATGAGCCAACCTGAGAAAGGTATGAATATTTATGAGGTCAATTTGTTTCTGGTAAAGGGTGACAAAAAAAGTATGCCTGCCCATCATAGCTTCTGTTGTTAAATATTGCCACATAAACCTATCAATAATCTGACTTATCTTGGCTACATTCTCGTTTTCCTCCATCCCTGCAATTGCCTCATCAGCTGCATCTGTCAGATATTTTGGCAATTTTTTTTCCTTATTCTTAATCATTGCCTGAATATCCTCTATATCCGTCAAACCAAGCGAGCTAAATGGTTCATCCACAGGCTCATCAGAATATTTTGTCTCTATCAATATCTTGAGGTTGTAAAAGTCATAGGGAATACGAAGAAGGTGGATATAATGTGGTTCTGGCGACAATGCCTCCAGGGAATTCAAGACCCTGTTCAGTTCATTACTCAGCCCATCCTCAAAATCGAATGGATTTTCCACAACATTGAAAGCTTCAGCATATTCTGTATTTCGCAGGATGGATAATATCCTTGTCCCATCCTCAGCAGCTATCAATCGTTCTATTGTTGGTTTATCTAACAGATATTTTTCTAATGCCCTAACCCTTGCCACAGCATAGGTATATCTGGTATCAGTCATTGTTATTTCCCCTGAAACAGGATATTTGCCACATCATTTGTTATTTCTTCCTTAATCTGGTGCAGCATTGCCTCAAAACTATAGTTCATCTCTTTTTTCCCCCATTGGAGAATAAAACCACCACTACCGATTCGCACTTCATGGGATATTACCAGACTGCCATTTGTCTGAACATTTACATCTTGAACCACATTATTGATTATTTGCTGCCTTTTGCTGCCTACAGAGATAATGGTTTCTTCCCTTGTCTGAACCGCATCAAGTAATAGCTGTTTCATAAACGCCCCATACTCATTCTCATCCAAATCCCTCAAATACTCAAGGGCATTAACGAAAGCAGTCTCAATCTGTTGTTGCTTTTCCTGCAAAAGCTGTTTTCGTAATTCGAGTCTGGCAATAGCCATAATCTGCCGTTTTTCCTCTTCAGCACTGTGATGAACTCGTTCTAACAACACTTGCTTTGTTTGCTCAGCCTTTTCTTGTGCCTGAGCAATAATTTTTGCAAACTGATTGTTTGCCTCATCTTTAATCATTTGTGCAGATTGTTGTGCATCTAATTTAATTCGATTGAGAATGTCTTCAAGTGCCATATCGTCCTCCAAATGTCTTCACTGTCTGTCCACTTGTAACTACTCACCACAAAGGCATGAAGACACAAAAAGTTGATAAGTTGAATAGTTGATGGGTTGATAAGTGGATGAATTGATAGGAAATGTTTATGA
>MNYI01000045.1 GCA_001873945.1 Candidatus Desantisbacteria bacterium CG2_30_40_21 | reverse complement strand
TTATTTTATTTTATAATTAAGGAGTCGTAACTACTCACCACAAAGGCACGAAGACACAAAAAGTTGATAAGTTGAATAGTTGATGGGTTGATAAGTGGATGAATTGATAGGAAATGTTTATGAATTATGAATCTGTGTTCCTTTAACCTATAAACTCATCAACCTATCAACCTATCAACTTATGTGTTCTCCGTGGTGAATTACTTTACCTGAGTAGTATCAATGGGGAATTGATAATTGTGAATTCCGTCTTTCCTCCATCCTGCCCGGCGATTCCTCATGAATCTCACCCACAATCTCCTCCAACAGATCTTCCATACTCACAATCCCAACTATTCTTTTCTCTGCATTCCTTACTAATGCTATCTGGAGCTTTTTGTGCTGGAATTCCTTTAATAATTCATTAACCATCAGGGATTCTGAAATATAGTAAGGATTTCTGAGTAATTTTCGTATTTTATCCTGACTAATTTGATGCTCACCTTGTAGCATTTCAATAACATCTCTGGCATAAAGCATTCCAATGATGTTATCTGCCATGCCCTCAAATACAGGTACCCTTGAATGGCTTTTTATTGTTTTCAATATTGTTTCTACGGATGCTGTTGCATCAATACAAACCATCTGCTCTCTGGGGATCATCGCCTGTTTAACCATAACAGCACCAAATTCAAAAATACTATAGATAATCCTTCTTTCCTGTTCATCTAAGACACCATCTTTTCCTCCAGCCTCAATCATGGTTTTTAATTCTTCTTCGGTAACAAGTGCATCCTTCTTAAAAAAAGGATGTTTTTCTATCAATCTCACAATGAAACCTGTTATCCCTACGATTAACACCTGAAACGGTGTGAAAAGCCAATAAAATATCCGTATAGGATAGGCTATCCATGGAGCTATTTTTTCACCCCTTGTAGCACCAATAACAATAGGTAATATCTCACCAAAAAAAAGGATCAAAAGGGTCATGGTTATAATAGCAAAACCCGTACCAATTGCCTTACTTATCCCTACCCTTTGACAAATATGTATGAATAGCATTGTACCCAGTGCAGAAGCAGCAACATTAACAATGGTTGTTCCTGAAAGTAAAACAGCCAGAAGCCGATGAGGATCCCTGAGCAATTGAGGAATATATGCCGCCTGTGGCATCTGCTTTACCTTTAGCCTGTCTAAAGAAAACAGGGCTGCCTCTGAACCAGAAATGAATGCAGAGGCACATAGTAAAAGGATTAAGCTGATTATTGCGATAGTTATCATTTTTTACCTGCACATAAGGAATACAATTAAGGTTATCCCGCTTCCTATAAAGGCTCCGGCAAACACCTCTATCCGACTATGAATTCTTGCCTTATAGCGACTATAAGCAACCAGTATTGTTATACTAAATACCAGAAAAGAGATTGTTATGTCCTGACTGATAAATGTTATGGCAACCCAGATAGAAAAAGCTACAGCCGCATGACCAGATGGCATTCCACCCCTTAAAAATGCCTTCCAGCCATAGCCAGCCTTAATAGCAATAACTATGATAATTACTAACGCAAGGCTGGCAAAGGTAATATGGATTAGTGGCGGGCTGGTTGGCAGTATTTTATCAACTCCACTAAATCGATGATACAGGATGAGGTAGCCTATAATCAGAGCATTTATTGTTGCAATTAAAACCGCACCAGCTCCAATATCCTTTGCTGTACCTGCTAAAGGATGATGGGAATCAGTAATTAAATCCACTATGGTCTCTACCGCTGTATTGAACATTTCACTTATCAATACTATGGAAATGGCAAAGATCAAAGCCACTAACTCAATTCGTCTAAGATTAAGAAACAGGCTGGCAACAAGAACAACAACCGCTGCAATTACATGAATCTGCATGTTTCTTTGGGTCTTAAGCCCATGAAGGGCACCAGCAATAGCATAGTTAAAGCTGTCTGTTAGACCGTAAAAAAATCTCATTTACATAACTCTCCCAGCAATCCCATCTGCCTCTCATACATCTTCCCTTGTTCCCAATCTTCCACAGAATGGTCATACCCTATGAGATGTAAAACCCCATGAATCAGCAATATCTCCAATTCCCTTTCAATGGAATGATGACACTCCTCTGCCTGCCTTGCAGCTGTCTCCACAGAGATGATAATCTCCCCAAGCGAGACAATACCCACCGGCTTATCCCCATCCTCTGTATCCCTTTGTTCCTCTATTCCAAGGCTAAAGGATAAAACATCTGTTGCTCCATCTATTCCCCGATACTTTTTGTTTAATTCATGAATAAAATCATCATCACAAAACACAATACTTACCTCATCGGTTTTTACCCCTTCAGCCTTTAACACCCTTTGGACAATGCCCCTGCTCCATTCCTTTTTTACGGAAGCTATCTTCTGTTGATTTAATATCCATATATTCATACAACTACCTCCTGTCACCGAGTACCTTTTCCCTTCCCTCTTCCTCTTCCTCTGGATACTCAATCCTTGAATGATACATAGTTGTAAGGAGTCTGGTCAGGATATTTCCTATTTTGGTCAATTCCTTGAGGGTAAGGTCGCATTCATCAAACTCCCCATCTGTAAAGTAGTTATCGATAACCTTTTTCACCATTTCTTCAATTCTTGCAGCCGTTGGTTTTGGGAGGCTTCTTGAGGCTGCTTCCACAGAATCAGACAGCATAACAATGGCTGCCTCTTTATGCTGCGGTTTTGGACCTGGATACCTGAATTCACTCATGCTTACGACGACATCCTCTTCCTGCCTTTGTTTTTGTGCCTGATAAAAGAATGTTAACAATGTTGTTCCGTGATGCTGCTGAACGATATCTATTACCTTTGATGGCAGGTGGTATTCCCGGGCTATTTCCATACCATCCTTTATGTGTGATTTTATAACAGAAGCACTTAGGCTTGGATTTATATCATCATGCTTATTCTCCCCTGTCTGGTTTTCTGCAAAGTATGATGGCCTGATTATTTTGCCAATATCATGATAATATCCCCCCACACGGCACAAAATGGCATTGGCTCTTACCTCTGTAGCTGCTGCTTCAGCCAGATTTCCAACCAATAGACAATGATGATATGTTCCCGGTGCCTCGAGTAAGAGCTTTTTCAGGAGAGGGGTATTTACATCTGAAAGCTCAAATAATTTGAAGTTAGTCGTAACATTAAACAGCTTTTCCATGTATAACAGTCCCACAATGGCAAGCATTGTAGATAATCCTGCATTAATCAAACAACCCCAGAAAATATCTTGTCCAATATTCATAACATCTTGTTTTACAATGGCATAACCAATAATAATAATGGCATTGGCTATAGCGATAATTATCCCCAACCGCAAGATATCCCTGAGCATTCTTGAAGATGCGGAAATGGTATAAATGGCACTCAAACCCCCGGCTAAGAAGAAAAGAACAAATTCAAACCTTCCTCCAACCAAGAATCCCATTAAGATACTCAAAAACAAGGTGATAAATACAGCAAGCTCTTCATTAAACAAAATAGCCAGAATGATAGAGATAGCTGCCATGGGTAGGGCATATATCGGCAAGTCAAAATGAAGCATTATTTTTCCCATTACCATGGATAGAAGAATGATTGCCCCCAGCATCAATAAATTTTTGGTTGAAGCCATATCCGGCTGATATTTATAAAGATAACCTGCCACAAGGATAATCAGGCTATAAAGCAATACCAGAAATCCGAGCATGGTATTGGTATTGGTCGTGGTATACTGCTTGCTTAATTCCTTGAGCTTTACGGCTACTATCCTGTCTACCCTGTCCCCATCTCCAACTATTTTTTCTCCTTTTTCTACACAAATCATTACCGGGGAGATATTTTTTACCGTATCTTTTATGTTTTTCTCCGTAGCCTTTTGATTATAGGTAAGATTAGACGGTAGATAATTCATCAGCAACTCAAACATATCTTGACGAACACCATGGGAGGCTAATGTTTTTGGATACAGGAAAGAAAAATCATCAAGGCTCTCAATCTTATCTTTGAATAAAAAGCCTGAAAATTCTTGTTTAGTTATGGTCTTTTCCGATATTCCAGAGGCTGAAATAACTTGAAGCAGGATATTTTCAGACACATGCCCCATTACCCTTTCCACAGGAATAGCTGTTACTCCATACTCAAGAGCAGCCCGTAATATCCCACAAACATCAGATTCTATTTCAAAGAGCTTTGGGTATCGAACAATTACCTGCAACGATTCATCTGATATATTCAGATTTTTAATCTTTTCCTTTACCGCCTCTGGTATTTGTGTTGGCTTGACCTCTTCATCCTGCCGTATCTTTCCGACAACAGTAAAGAATTCAGAAACCTCTTTAAGTGTTGCAGTTATCCCCGTAATATCAAGGGAATAGACAGGCATTGAAATCGACGCTGCCTCTTTTTGTTTCAGAACGGTTGCATCCCTGTCCTCATAATAAAAGGTATAAGGTGACTTAATATTCTCCTGACTGAACTTCCCTTCCTTTGGGTATTGCGGCAGGATTGTTGTTGGAGAAAGCAACATCGTTAATCCAAGAAGAAAACCAAGCAATATAAAGAGTCTGCTTGTCTTGAAATTATATCGTGTCTTTTTTATTGTTGGAAAGCCTTTAAGAAGTCTTCTTGGCATTGCTACCTCAATTTATCATAATGGTTTCATCTCTATTTCCGATATTATACTATACTTCCTTGTAGTAGTCAAGTTTTTTGTTTCCTGCTGCAACAATTCTCATTATGGCAAAACTTATGTTCAAAGGGGAATAAGGGAATAGAGGAGATGGTGTCGATTATCAACAGAATTGTCGGTAGGACAGGCATTTCTGCCTGTCCTGTTGCAGATGACAGGCAAGAATGCCTGTCCTACCGATTAATCTCCATATCTCCCCCTACCTTATCCCTGCCTCCAATATAAAACATGAAGGCATACCCGTACCATAGCCGTAGAGTTTTCTGGATGAGGCAGCGGTCATAAGCAGCTT
>MNYI01000101.1 GCA_001873945.1 Candidatus Desantisbacteria bacterium CG2_30_40_21 | reverse complement strand
AAGCAGGATATACCTTTAAGGAGATTCTGGGTTTTTATTATCCAGGTGTTTGCTTGCAAAAAATAGCCTTTGAGAAAGAAAAATGAGAGGCAGACAAGATGAATGAAACAGATACCCTTATTCGATTAATTCTATCTACTTTACTTGGTGGGTTAGTGGGTATGGAACGACAAATCCACCATAAACCAGCTGGATTACGCACGCACATCCTTGTGTGTATTGGTGCATGTCTGTGTATGATTATTGGACTCTCTCTTAACAAAGAATTTGGCAATACGATTGATCCATCCAGAATTGCTGCTCAGGTTGTTTCAGGAATAGGATTTTTAGGTGCTGGAACAATTATTGTTTCAAGGGCAAGCGTTAAGGGTCTGACAACCGCAGCAAGTATCTGGTCAACCTCTGTGCTCGGACTTGCTGCTGGTAATGGGATGTTTTTTGCAGCATCAGTGGCAGCTATTCTTATGGTTATGGTGTTGTTTATCCTTGAATTCGCTGAAGAGAGGTTTGCATTAAAGGAAACTGATGTAAATGAATAAATCTCCATTTTTGAATATCAAAACTACAGCAGAGACGATGGATATTTTGTATAACTGTTTTGCACCTGAGGGAGGAAAGGGAAGGAGGCAGGAGGCAGGAGAAAAAGGGGCAGAATCCTTCCCTTTGCCTCGCAATATAGAAACAATCCCTCTCCTTGAGGCTAATAACAGGGTTTTGGCTCAGGATGTTTATTCTCAAGAGGATGTTCCAAATTTTAATCGTTCAACCATGGATGGTTATGGACTTGATGCCAGGGATTCGTTTGGTGCTTCATCTAATATGCCCGCATACCTGAATATAATAGGTGATGTATTTATGGGAGAGGCTACGACCCTGAAACTCTCTTCTGGTGAAGTGGCAAGAATTCCTACTGGTGGCATGCTGCCAGATGGTGCCAATGCCGTGGTAATGATTGAACATAGCCATGAGATTGACAGTAAAACGATAGAAATTCAAAAGCCAGTGGCTATAGGGGAAAATACGGTTTGTGTGGGTCAAGATATTAAAAAAGGAAACCTGCTTTTTTCAACAGGCAGGCTCTTGCGAGCATATGAGATTGGGGCATTAGCCGCTATTGGTCAAACAGAGGTGGTCGTTTACCAAAGATTAAGAGTAGGGATAATATCCACAGGAGATGAGATTGTGCCATCGCGAATCCTGCCAAAACCCGGCCAAGTAAGGGATATAAGCTCCTCTCTCCTTGGCTCTAAGCTATTAGAACTTGGAGCAATACCGGAATTTTACGGGATTGTTCAAGATAGAGTTGAATTAATCCGTGATGCCATCACAACGAGTGTTGCTAAAAACGATATGGTGCTTATCTGTGGCGGCAGCTCTGTTGGGACAAGGGATCTTGTGGTTGATGCTATTTCATCCATGGGTAAAATATTGATTCATGGCGTAGCCATGAGACCGGGCAAACCAACTATTATTGCACAGATTAAGGGTAAGCCTGTCATTGGTTTACCCGGACACCCTGCCTCAAGTACAATAGTCTTCCTTGTTCTGGTTCAACCATTACTTGCCTGTCTTCAAAACACCTCCTTGAAGCAATGGCATATAACAGCTATAACCTCCCGCAATATTCCTTCCGGATCAGGAAGAGAGGATTATGTACGGGTGAAGATACGGGAAGAAGATGGCAGGTATCTGGCTGAACCTGTCTTTGGACCATCAGGGCTTATCAGTCCTGTGTTTGAGTCAAATGGATTGATCAAGATACCTATCGATTGTGAAGGGCTGGATACGGGGCAGGAAACAAGGGTTATGCTGATATAATGGTAATCATTTGGGTAGTGTAAGAAGAGGTTGGCGAAGTAAAAATTACCTCCTTAATCACATCCCTAACATCTTCTTAACAACACTAATAAATTCCTTTCCCTCTTCTAACTTAAGGTTAGCCACAGGCTCAATAATCTCTTCTTGAATATCATAATCAGCTATTTCTCTAATCTTGCGTCCATTGATGAATATCTTATGATATTTAGCAGCAATTCTCATTATGGCAAAACTTATGTTCAAAGGGGAATAAGGGAATAGAGGAGATGGTGTCGATTATCAACAGAATTGTCGGTAGGACAGTCATTTCTGCCTGTCCTGTTGCAGATGACAGGCAAGAATGCCTGTCCTACCGATTAATCTCCATATCTCCCCCTTATCCATTTTACCATAATAAGAATTGCTGCTCCTGCATACTTAGGATTAAGAAGTTGAAGTCAGTGCCATTCGTGTCTACTTCTATTCCGTCACATCCTCAATAATATACTCCATAGCCACTTCTTTGCAATTTGGAAACAATGGGCAACGGATACACTCGCCCCAGATCTTATGGGGCAGAGAGGATGAGGGGATAACCTTAAATCCTCTTTTTGAGAAAAAATTCTGTTTATAAGTTAAGGCAAAAACCTTTATTATTCCCAGAGATTTGGCTTCCTTCAGTGCAGAGTCTAACAATTCTGAGCCTATTCCCTGACCGGAGAATTCTTTTAATACAGCCAGAGACTTAATCTCTGCAATATCCTCCCAGACAATATGAAGGGCACAGCACCCAACTATTTTTCCATCTATTTCAGCAATAAAATAATCCCTGATATTTTCATAAATATCCCCTAATGCTCTGGGCAGTAGCTTTCCCCTTTTAGCATATTGATTAATAATTGCCTGAATAACAGGAACTTCTCGGATATCAATCTTTCTAATCTTCATTCCTTCCCTGCCTATAATAATATCATCTCTTTGGGGTTTGTGAACCATGCCTTAAATTATATCATTATCATTATATCTTGTCAATGAATTTTTTAGCAGGGCTTAAAAGAAGGGAAACGCCTTATTTTGAACTTACAGACGGGCTACAAAAACACTTGACATATAATATCAATAATGATATTATAATAACTGTAATTGCTGCATATTTATAATAAACAGGAGTATGCTCATGTCTGAAGAAAATGTTATGGATCTTGTTCAATTATGGCGGGATGGAGAAACCGAAAGGTTTGATGAAATAGTAGTAAAATATCAAAAACTATTATGCAGCATTGCTTATCTTTTATTGAGACGAGATTATCAGCAGTCTTGTCAGATTGCTTGTGAGGCATTTGCCTATGCTTATCATAATCCATACAAATTTCATGATGAATATTCATTAAAAATATTTCTTTGCCAAACACTTATAACCATGGTTAAGGAAAAATTAAAGCAAAATGATGCCAATAAGGATGAGTTGCTTCAAGAGTTGCTTGAGGGTTATAAGCCTGATAAGGTTTCCATGCAAAGGGCAGCAGGGGATATATTGGCGGAAAAAGAAAGATTGCAAGAATATATCCTGGATAATTTAGAAACATTATTGTTTGAACAGATGGTAATGATTATCCTCAGGGATGTATTTATGTTTCCCTTTGAAGAAATATCTGAAATTATGAAATTGCCACTTAAAACAATACCCTCTCGACTCCATCGAGCCAGAATAGGGCTAAGAGATAAGATAAAGGATGTGATTTATAGTGGAATGTAAATATGTTCAAAGCCAGTTGAGTTCATTTCTGGATAATACAATTAAACTTCCCTTACCCATAAAGGAGCATCTTGAAACTTGTTCCGTGTGTCAGGAAGAATTGTCCTCAATCAAACGAACCGTAGAGCTTACATCCTCTATTGAAGGGATTCTTCCTTCAGTTGATTTTTTATCCATGGTTCAGGAAGAAATAAAAAAAGAGGTCATGCCTGCCCTGCCAAAACATAATTTATTCTTGACAAAAAAGCATATTATTTATGTAATATTATTAGCTTCTGCCGGGTTGTGGTTGGCAAAGATATTTTTGTTTAAGGAGAATATATCGCCAGTTATTCTTTATAAAGCAAACTCTCAAACAGCTACAATTTCTACCGGTCAGGCAGATTCTTTGCCCCTTGTTATTATGAGTAAAATTCCCTTAACCACGCCACCTTTAGAGGAAAAAATACTGCTGTCTTCTCCAACAAGTAAGATTGGGATTATCGCCAATCCAGTACTAATGGAGAGCGAGATTATGGTATTCCCTGAATCAAAAAACCTACCAACAGATATTCCTATTGACATCTTTCCTGAACAAATACCCTTAAAACCAAGGGCAAGGGTATTGAAGTTGGTTATTGACGAAGAATCAATAGAAAAGAAGGAGTTAGAGGAGGAGGATACAAATAAACAGCTCCCCTATAGTCATTATGAGTTGGGAGATTTTGTTATTAGATTGGCTGATTATAATGAGGTTTGTTCTGCTCAATTGCAGGATGTGGTTCTGGTATATGAATTGGCAAAATATGGAAACCCAAATGAATTAGAGGAAAAAAAGAATGGTATTAAGGATATTATTCAGGGTATTGTTTCAGGACATACCTTGCAAGAAATAAAACGAACGGAAAACCTTAAAAAGGAATTAAGGGATAGGATAAATCTCCTGCTTAAAGAAGGCAAGATATTGCAGGTGGGATTTAAGTTGGTGGCAGAGTGAAAGAGTCATGGTGTTGTTAGGAGTCAAGAAAAAATAAGTTATACACCAAGAGTCACTCAAAACACTCAAGTTATTTCGACCTGTGCAAGCGAGTTTTTTTAACACAAAGAACGCAAAGATCACAAGGCTCACTTATTTCTCACACAAAGCCACAGAGATCACAAAGACATATGAGATTTTTCTTCTTTTCTGCCCTTTGTGTGCTTTGTGTCTCTGCGAGAAGAAATTCCGATTGCACAGGTCGAGTTATTTTTTCTTGACGACTTAAACTCATAGGGAAAGCGTAAAGA
>MNYI01000200.1 GCA_001873945.1 Candidatus Desantisbacteria bacterium CG2_30_40_21 | reverse complement strand
TATGACATTTTTACCGCATAAACACATAACAACTCACCACGGAGACACGGAGACACAGAGGAAAATCGAAGGACAAATCTCTTATTTGAATGTGGCTGAACGCAGATTTTTGGAAATTTGAAGCATTATTCTGTGAATTTATAAAAATTTGCATTCCGTCAGCTTGTTTTTTTAAATTATTCTCCGTGCCTCCGTGTCTCTGTGGTGAATCTGAAAATCCATAATGAGAATTGCTGCACAGAACCCGTAATTGTTGTCCTGAGTGTTTATTCTTTAGAGGGCAACAGCACCTTCAAGCTTACCCGATGATTGCTCTCCAGATTCTCAAGGGGATAATAGGCATAATCTAACTGATAATGGACAACCTTCCATCCCAAACCAAGTGTATATTTATTATCAGGGACTTTGTACCCTGTTCGCAAGAATAGTATGTTTGCATAATTATATTCGAGTCCGGCAGATAGTCCTAAGTCTTCATTATTGTACCAGATCAAATCCCCGACTAAAAGCAAGCTGTTGCTTTTTCGTGCATAAACCTCACCACCCATGCCAAATCTCAGACATAATGGGAGGTCATCCCGCTTTTTATAATACTTGAGTCCTATGCCTGCATTAGAAAGAGCCAATGCCGTACTGAACCCTTTTTTTTGATAAAGCCAGCCAATATCCAGACCAAAGCCTATGGCTGTTTCTCTTTCAGCCAGATTGCTATGAATTATTTTTAAGCCATATCCTATGCAGTTATTTTCTGAAAACTTGCGACCATAAGCCATTATCGCCACCCAATCACTCTCTGGCTGAATATCATCAATAGAGCCATCATGCCAGTAAATGTCAGCCCTGCCACCATTCAAAGAGGTTAATCCACCGGCAACATAGCCTTTCCGTGTCGGTTGTCCATATAAAAGGGACGAAACACTCATATCCATTAAGCCATCAATACAGGAAAAACTTGCCTCTTTGCACCAGCATTTTGCCAGACAGGCAGGGTTACTGTAGATGGCGTCAATGCCACTGACAACAGCCGTTTGTGCCTCTGCCATGCCGTTTGCCCTTGCCCCAATGGGAAATCTCAGCACCTCTGCCCCTGTTCCGGCATGAGCATTTGCTACAATAGTTAATAAGATAAGTAAGAAAAACAAACCTGATTGCATGTTCACCTACCTGATAATAATAGCCTTTTTCAAGTCCTTAAAATCCCCAGCATTAAAATAAATGATATATGTACCAGAGGCAAGGATTTCGCCTTCTTCATCCCTGCCATCCCAGTCAACCCAATATTCACCTACTGGCTTTGTTTCATCCAGCAGATTTTTTACCAGCCGTCCGCTCAGGGAGTATACTTTGATATTGACATGGTCTGGTTTATCCATGATATACCTGATCTGGACAGTTTCCTGCTTATCAGGGTAAAACAGGTTGCGGTATGGGGTGAATTTTCTTGTCAGCTCTGCGGTTGTAGTTGCCGTAGCCTGTATCCAGCTGGATGTGCCGGATTCATTATATGCCCGTAGCCGATAACTATAGGGTGTATTGGAAATGAGATGAGCTGTATCCTGATACGCCGTTGCATTCTGGCTAATCAATGTCAGCAGGAGAAATGAATCATTCCCTGCCCTTCTCTCCAGTTCAAACCCTGCCTCTGCAATAGAATCATCCTGCCATGTAAGCGAGACCTGTGTGCTGGAAACAGCTATTGCCTTGAGATTAATGGGTGGGTTGGGCTTGCCAGTTTGCAGTGTCCATTCTGGCACGAAACCGATAAAGGTGGTATATTTACTCCCCTGCATCACCCCGCCAACTGGTTGACCAATAAGCCCAAATGCTTGATATTTAGCCGATGAATTCGGCCCGCCTGTTTGGACCACCACCCACCAATCTATGCCCTCTGCTTGAGCTAAATACGGGGAGATAATTATTATTAGGGTTAGCAAAAGTCTGAGCATTTGTTTTTCCTATTCAAACCAGGGTTTATTTCCTTTTCATCAAAAAGTGCCTCTTCGATATTTGTCTGTGTTCCTTCTATACGGCTGGAAACAACTGCTTCCTTAAATACATGCATGATAATAAACATGTTTATGTCAGGGACGAACCGCGAAAAAGAATTCAGCTCACCTACTTTCAATGAGGCTTTTTCCAGAAACTCATTGATTATCTCATCTGTCCAGTAAAACGAATGATTGATCTTTTCAGGTAAAAAATATTGATACTGGTATCCCTTTTGTCTCGTTCCAGCCTTAAAATCAGCAATGTTCATTATTTGCTCCAAAGTAAAATATGAATATGGTTATTTTACTATGTGTTGCGAAAGTAAAATAAGGAGAAATGAAACTGAGAGGAAATTTCAGGCGTTTAAGGTGGTCACAATTTGCGACTACCTTTGCCTTTTCTTCTTCAGTGAGTTGAAACATAAAGTTATTGGGAAATTGGTTGCTGTTGCATTCATAACCTTTTCACCACGAATTTTGAATACTCACTCATCATTAAAACCTCTCATCTTCATAGCCTTTTCTCTTTGCTGCTACTCGATAATCAAAGGTAGCGTTGCTTGTGCCACCATCGATTTCTTTTACCACAAAATAGTTGTTGCCTTTTTCCGCAACATATAGCCCTTTGCAAACATCGGTTGGGGTAATAAAAACACGCATGGAACGATTATGATTATTATTATCAATAGTAACGGTTTGCAAAAATATTGAATTCAAGGTAACAGTTCCTATCCCACCAGATAGTTGATAACCTCCAAAATCCTCAAACCAAACACCAGGGGATTCGATGGTGTAGAGTTTTTTACCAGATGGTGTTGAGAGAATTGTTGATTTTTTCCCTTGCACATTCAAGTCTTTGCTCGCATCTAAGTTTTCAGATACAGTTAATCCGTTAATACTATTAACATTTCCAAGAACCCTTAAGTTCCCTTTGGTTTCTATGTTTCCGCTATTAGCAACCATAAATACCTTCAGAGCATTCCGATATCCTTCAATCAAATACGCATCACCCAAATCTGTATAGTTGTTAGCAATTCTAATGGTTGGCTTACTTGACGAATTGTTACATCCCTCAAGAATGCTTCCCCCAGCCATATCAACAGAAATCCCATGCCCGCCAGCATAGTCTATTCGTATCCCATCCTCTGTGGCAGAACCAATACGGACGCCATTTTTGCCAGCATACTCAACTTCCATCCCATCTCCTGATGCTGTGCCAATATGAATACCATCTGCACTTGTCTGATGAATTACCACGCCACTGCTTGCTTGAGCTATCTCAATGCCTTCTTGCGAAACTGTACCAATGTGAATGCCATCCTCAACTGCATTGTGAATCCGTATTCCAGATGCCCCTGCCTGTATTATCTCCATGCCATCTTTTCCTGTTCCATAGATGTAGATACCATCTCTGACTGCGTGATTAATTTCCACACCATTCTTGCCTGCCTGCCCAATTACAATACCATTTGCACCTGTTCCTGTTTGCCCGATCCGTATACCTGACTGCGAAGTTGTACCAATGCGAATACCATTCACACCTGCTTGACCAATCACCATGCCATCTACACTGGCATATTCAATCTCCATACCATCCTGCGAGGCTGTGCCAATGTGAACCCCATCCACACTGGCATGACCAATCATCACACCGTGCATGCCTGCTTCATTGATCCTTATGCCATCCTGCGTAACCGTACCAATGCGAATACCTACGCCAGCATATTCAATCTCCATACCATCCTGCGAGGCTGTGCCAATATGAATCCCATCCCCACCTGCCTTAATCCAAAGCCCATCCCCTATCCCGGCTGTTATTTTTACCAATGAATCTGTAGGGCTTATTGTCCCTGTAATAGTTAAGCTGCCGGTGATGGTCAGACTGCCGAGGTAGTCTGCATCAAGGGCATAGCCCGAAGTGCCAGCATATGTAGCAGTGCCAGACAGATAGGCATAAGTGGCGGTATTCGCATATGTAGCTGTACCTGCCTGAAAGGCATAAGTAGCTGTACTTGCATTGTCTGCCCAAGTAGTTGTGCCTACTTGTAACGCATAGCTTGATGTGGCAGCATACGAGGCTGTGCCAGCAGTCCATGCAAATGTAGCTGTGCCAACCTCAAGTTGTGCAGCGGTCCTGCTGCCCAGTTTCAGGCTGTCCAATGCCATGGTAGCTGTGCCAACCTCAAGTTGTGAGGCAGTCCTGCTGCCCAATTTCAGGCTGTCCAATGCCATGGTAGCTGTGTCGGACAATGCAGAAGTCCCGGCATTCACCGCATAGGTAGCCGTGCCAGACAATGCAGAGGTGCCAGCATCTACCGCATAGGTAGCCGTGCCCGACAATGCAGAAGTCCCGGCATTTACCGCATAGGTAGCTGTGCCTGACAATGCAGAAGTCCCGGCTGTAATAGCATATGTTGCATAAGTAACATTATCGACACGAAGAGTGTAGCTGGCAGTACCGGACAGATATGAATAGCTGGCAGTAGCTGCATATGTGGCTGTGCCAACCTCCAGTTGTGCGGCAGTTTTGCTGCCCAGCCTCTGGCTGTCCAATGCCATGGTTGCCGTGCCCGACAATGCAGAAGTCCCAGCATTCACCGCATAAGTAGCTGTGCCCGACAATGTAGAAGTCCCGGCATTCACTGCATAAGTAGCCGTGCCCGACAATGCAGAAGTCCCAGCATTTACCGCATAGGTAGCCGTGCCCGACAATGCAGAAGTCCCAGCATCCATTGCATAGGTAGCTGTGCCCGACAATGCAGAAGTCCCGGCATTTACCGCATAGGTAGCTGTGCCTGACAATGCAGAAGTCCCGGCTGTAATAGCATATGTTGCATAAGTAACATTATCGACACGAAGAGTGTAGCTGGCAGTACCGGACAGATATGAATAGCTGGCAGTAGCTGCATATGTGGCTGTGCCAACCTCCAGTTGTGCGGCAGTTTTGCTGCCCAGCCTCTGGCTGTCCAATGCCATGGTTGCCGTGCCCGACAATGCAGAAGTCCCAGCATTCACCGCATAAGTAGCCGTACCCGACAATGCAGAAGTCCCAGCATTCATTGCATAAGTAGCAGTGCCTGATAACGCAGCCGTCCCCGCATTCACGGCATAGCCGGCAGTCTCTGCATATGTAGCCGTTCCAACTACAAGCTGAATCGGGTCAAGCCCATTCAATGTCCCTGAATCAAGGGCAAATCTGGCAATATCTGCGTAAGTAGCTGAGCCTACCTCAAGCTGTATGGGCTCTTTCCCATCCAGTAAGTTAGCGTTCTCCGCATATCTTGATAGACTGGCATAGGTGGCAGAACCCACCTCAAGCCCTATTGGTTGCCGACCGTCTAATTTATCTGCATCCAGAGCATAGCTGGCAGTCCCAGCGTAGGTTGCAGAACCTACCTCAAGCTCTATTGGCTGCCGGCCGTCTAATTTATCTGCATCCAGAGCATAACTGGCAGTCCCAGCGTAGGTTGCAGAGCCTACCTCAAGTTCTATTGGCTGCCGACCGTCTAATTTATCCGCATCATATGCATAACTGGCAGTCCCAGCATACGAAGCAGTCCCCACCTCAAGCTCCATTGGCTCGTAACCATCCAATTTATCAGCATCCAGAGCATAACTGGCAATACCCTCATCCTTTGGCTTCAATATCTGATTTTGCACCCTTGAGCTAAGTCCGGCATTCATAGAGCAAAAATTTACATACACAGGTGTCCCATCTATTTGAGCATCAACACTCGACACCCCACCTGTTGACTTGAGATGGCAATGATACATCCTTGTACTGGTAGCATTATCCCCAAGATAAACCGCACACTTGCTCTCCCCATCTGTCTCTATCTGGCTATTGGATATTTCAGCAGCAGCATTGTAACAATCAACTCCATGATTTGTAATTCCCTTGATTTTACAATTACTTATCACAGGCGATGAGTACTCTAAATAAGCACCATACCGCTGCCCTTCAATGATACAATCCCGTATTTGCGGTCTACCTGTGGACCTACACTCAAGCCCGTTGATATTCCCTTTTATCTGGCAACCAATAACTACCGGCTCACAATTGCCTGACAATGTCATACCGTATTGAAAGCCTTCAATCACACAATCCTGTATCAATGGTTTTGCTGTTGCCTCACAAAGAATAGCCGACCCCTGGCTTTTTATCAGGCAGTTGGTGATAATCGGTGAACCTGCGGTCAGGTAAATACCTGCATTTCCGAAACCTCCTGTAGTTTCAATAGTCAAACCACTGATACTTGCAGAACCAATATCAGTGGTTACCCTGACCGCATGATCCAGTCCGCAAAGGATTTTACACGAATTCCTGCCAGAACCTATTATGTCCACGAAAGGTTTAAGGGTTATAGATTCATTATACACCCCGGGCATAACCATGATAAGGTATCGATTGTCTGAAGACGGTTGTATACTTGCCAGAGCGGTTGAGATGGTGGCATAATCACCACCAGATTTTGCCACAACAAGCACATGGTCATAATCTGCCTTTGCCAGTTCATAGGCATGTTTTCCATCAACCATGTCTGCATTCAGGGCATTTAAGGCATAGGTTGCTGTTCCGGCGGTTATGGCTTGAGTTACACCTATTAATTTTCCTTCCGCATCGGTACAGTTATTTATCTGATATTTAGTTGAATTGTTGGGGTTTTGTATTGTACCGATTATTTGAGAATAATTGATCTTTGGCGAGGCAGAGGCATTATCAATCCCTACGGCTGTATCACCCTCTATTATTGAATTATTAACCACTGGCGAGGCAGAGTCCTCACATCGTATCCCATAATTCTTGCCCAATATCTCACAGTTGGTTATCCATGGTGCCCCATTATTCTTGCACAATACAGCGACAACCGTATGAGCTGCCCGGGCAATAATTCGGCAATCATTTATCATTGGGTAGGAATTACCCTGGCATACTATCCCATACAATTCGCGTGCCTCAATGGTAACCCCCTGGACAGAGGCACTCCCGACTCCATCCATGGTTAATGGTGTGCCTGAGGATGAGGAAATCTTGCAGGAATTTCTGCCAGAGCCTCGCAGCTCCACAAAAGATTTAAGCTGCACAGTTTCTTCATACACCCCGGGCATGACCATGATAAGATATGGATTGTTTGCAGATGGAGTAATGGCTGAAAGTGCCTCGGAGATAGTAGTGTAATCCCCGCCAGACTTTGCCACTGTAACTGCCTGCTGATAATGTGCCCCCATCAATTCTGTAGCATGTTTGCCATCAACAGTATCAGTATTCAGGCTGTAAAAGGCATAAGCAGCCGCACCAAGCGGCAATCTTGGACGGAGCACCTCATTATCAATCTTCGTTTCAATTCAGTAGCCTGTATCAAAGGGGAGATCTATTGGTGTTTGCTTGCCCAGAATAACACTAAAAAGCCCCTCTTGGCTGAGTTGCACTGCTTGAGATTCTTCCCAGAGCTTGCTTCCACCTGTGTCTGCATTCCAGACGCTAAATGTACCTATAATCGTCCCATCAGGAACCGAACCAGTAGTAGCTACCAACTTTCCTTGATAATGGATGGTTTTTGGCACGCCTGCTTCAACCGTGCCGACAAGAAATATGATAATTAGCCATAGATAACATGCTTTCCACATTTTATAATATACTCCTAATTGTAGCTATTTTACCAATAATTATTATACTCCAAAACAATATAAATGTCAACCGTATTTCACGCATTACTCGTTATTCAGTAAAAAAATATTGCATTTCTCAAAAAAAGAGTGTATACTTAAAGGTAACTACTCAGCTACGAAGCCATAAAGGAGGCATAAATGCGAAAATTATTTGGTACGGACGGGATACGGGGCAAGGCAAATGTTGAACCCATGACCTCAGAATTAGCCCTTCGTCTTGGACGGGCAGCAGCATATATTTTACACAGGGGAAAAGCTCGTCCCAGAATACTCATAGGCAAGGATCCAAGAATATCCTCAGATATGTTAGAGGCAGCATTATCTTCCGGCATTGTCTCAGCCGGGGCAGATTGTCTCAGGGTAGGCATTCTTCCTACACCTGGAATTGCGTATCTTACTCGAGCTTTAGAGGCTGATGCTGGCATTGTTATCTCTGCCTCTCATAACCCTTTTGATGATAATGGTATTAAATTTTTTGGACCAGATGGATTTAAGCTGAGTGATGAGACAGAAGAAGAGATGGAGAAAGCCATTCAAACAAGTGCAGAGGGTGTACTTCATCCGACCGGAATATACATTGGCAGGATGGTTGATATTGCCGATGCATCAGCTCAATATCAGAAATTTCTTCAGCATAGTGTTGATAATATAGATTTAAGCGGGATGTCTATCCTTCTGGATTGTGCCCACGGGGCAACCTCTCATATTGCCCCTGCCTTATTTGGCCAATTGGGGGCAAGGATAATTACCCTGAATAATCAGCCAGATGGTACGAATATTAACCTTGACTGTGGTTCCATGTATCCTGAACTGATTGGAGATGCCATAAAGGAGCATAAGGCTGATATAGGTTTTTGTTTTGATGGGGATGGGGACAGGATTATAGTTGTTGATGAAAATGGACAGGTAATTGACGGTGATTTTATCATCATGGCTTGTGCAAAACACATGAAGGAAAACAGAGAATTAAAAAATAATATGGTTGTAATTACCGTCATGACCAATCTTGGCTTTCATATTGCCTGTAGAGAAGCAGGGATAATTGTGCGGGAAACAGGTGTAGGCGACCGATATGTTACAGAAGAAATGCTTGCCTGTGGGGCAGTTCTTGGCGGGGAACAATCAGGTCACATTATCTTCTTTGACTACCATACCTCTGGAGACGGAATGCTGACCGCTCTGCAATTACTCAGAATATTAAAGGAAACAAAACAACCTGCCTCAAGCATGGGAAGAGTGCTGAAAAAATTTCCTCAAGTTTTATTGAATGTGCCTGTAAAGAAAAAACCTCCCCTTGAAGATATGCCAGAGGTACAAAAAGCCATACAGGATGCGATAGATACTCTTAAAGATTCAGGCAGGGTTTTGGTTAGATACTCTGGAACAGAAAAGAAATGTCGGGTTATGATTGAAGGAGAAGATGATGAGCAAATTGCAGAATTGGCACAGAGGATTGTAGGGAAGATAGAGGAGAGGATAGGCTAACAGAGGGCTGGTTTTCTAACTCGCCAAACATTAGACTCTTTTCATATAAGAATTGGTGGTAACTACTCAGGTAAAGTAATTCACCACAGAGAACACATAAATTGATAGGTTGATAGGTTGATGAGTTTATAGGTTAAAGGAACACAGATTCATAATTCATAAACATTTCCTATCAATTC
>MNYI01000201.1 GCA_001873945.1 Candidatus Desantisbacteria bacterium CG2_30_40_21 | reverse complement strand
GATAAAGGCGGGCAAATCAATAGAGGTAGGTGTGGATATTCCCTCGCAATTAGTCAGCGGGGAATATAATCTGATAGTAACCGGCACAGGGACAATGCCTGTCCCCTTCCAAAAACTTATTCATATTCAGGGTTTGCAGGCAAATATGGAGCTTGCAACTGATAAGTTAAATTATTCACCATGTGAGACGATTACGGCTACTGCAATATTAAAGAATACGGGATTAAGCAATATTGAGAATGGGACGCTTAGTCTTAAATTGGCGAAACGGCTTAATACCATCAGCAATGGCATAGTAGAGTTTGGATTTGATGAGAAGGGGGTGATAAATTATGGTGGGTATCCGGGCGGAAGGAACTTATTGGATGAGTTCCAGATGGCTATTTATACTTTAACTATTGGAGATAAAAGTATCTGGCTGGATGATTTTGAGGTAAAAAGTAAAAAATTGGATGAGAATTATTATGAGGTAACAGGTGAGTATCCTGTGTATGGAAGGACATGGGATAACGATACATATGTAATGAGGAAAGGAACATTGTCTGTAATCTCGCGTTATCTTCTGACTAAGGATAAAAAATATCTGGATGTCTGGTATCATATTGATAGTGATGTATACATTGATGAAGCACGCCTGTCTTTCTTTCTTGATTCAAGGAATATAGGGGTCAATATAGGATACAACACTAAATGGCAGATGACACATGATTGGCAGACTAATTTTTTGGGGGTATTTATGAGTGGCTGGACATCACCATGTGATATGTTTTCTATTGGAACGAAAGATAGTATCGGTGTTATGGCTATGATACCCTGCATAGTGGAATATGAGAAATCTGCCCCACCTCGAAAGATGAAAAAATCAGCCTTATCCATTGGTAATGAGAAAGGTAACAATGATGCCCTATCGCTGCGGTATAGCATAGGTAGTATAGGTGTTCGTGTTGGTGGCATTTCCTGTAATACTCAAGATGCAGTCGCCAGGATAGAAATTCATGGTGAATTGAAAAAAGAAACAGGGGAATTGGCAGGGATAGCATTTTCAGAAGAGATGCCTGTATCCATTGCGGGCGTAGGCAGTTTTACCATAAACATTCCTGCTTCAGGGACAACCAAACTTACAGGAAAACATTACCTGATTGCAACCTTGATATCCAATACAGGACAGGTGATTTCGCGAAAGACAAAAGAGATTGACCTTGAGATGCCCAATAAAAAGGTTGAGCTACGGCTCAAGATAGACAAAGCAGAAGGAACGATTACCGCTACCTGTGAGATTAGCAACGGCAGAGGGACTATCATGGATAACCTTTGTCTTCAGGTGCTACTTGGAACGCAAACAACGATATTTAATTCCGGGACATTTAGTTTACCAGCATATGGAAGCAGGACATTCTCCATTAGCACTATAGCCACAACAGGTATCTTGAATGCCATGATTATGCAAGGAACCACAACGATGGCTGCTGTTTATGAGCAGATTAAGGAGCCGAATTTGGATGTGAAAATAGAGACAAGGGATGTGGTTGGAAGGGGAACGGCGAGTATGCAAATAACCCTATTAAATACTACCAATATGCCAGTAAAGGTAAATGGCAGGTGGCAGGTGGGAGATAATTGGAATAATCTGGGTACGATTAGCCTTAACGCATTAGAAACAAGGCTGATTGAGGCTAATTATCGGTTGCCGATTACCAGTTACCGATTAGATTATGCTACGATTACCCTGGTGTTGTCAGGTGATGTTGCTGGGACATATACAAAGCAGGTAGAGTTTGGTGAACTGGTGGATTTAGCGGTTAAGCCTGATTTAGTGTATCCAGTAGGGTATTTGGAGGTGCCCTTTGAGGTGGTAAATAGGGGTAAGTTGGATAGTGAATTTACAGCGACATGGACAATATCTGCCGCAGAGACACAGAAATACAAAGAAAGTCCACAGAAGACACAGATTATCAAAAAAGATCCACAAATTCACCAGTTGCCCTTTTGGTGTAAGGCAATGCCGAAGATAGTAGTCAAGGGACAAATGTCAGAGGGCAGAAGTAATGAAAGGCTAAAGCCTGAACTCCTAAAAGCACCTTCGCTCATCTCCTATTTCTCGTTTCCGGATGATTCTATTACCCTTGCCTCTAATTTTTATGTGCCTTCGGAAGGCACGATTACTGGCAGTTTGGTGTTTGAATTAACAGACGGGGAGTATGATTTAGGTTATGAGTATTTCAGGGGTAAAGGGAGCAGTAGTTTTAAGGTAGCCAAAGAAAACATTGCAAAGATATTGGATTTTGAATTTTCGACTTTGGATTGCAGATTTGATGTCAAGGTGAAGAATATGGGGGCGAATAAGTTTAATGGGGAGTTAAACCTCCAAACACCATTTTATCAAACAAAGACCACTACAAATTTGGATGTAGGGCAGATTGCAACCTATACATTTAGTCTGGCTAATGGGACGCAGGCTACGATGCTTTCTGGAAGTTACACGGCAATAGCACGGATTTTGTATGATGCCAATGAGATTGCAAGGGGAAATATTGCATTTGAATTAGAGTCTGAGTTTGAAATACAAGGGCTGGATGGGACAGTGCTTATGGCAGGAGAGACAGGAACGATTACGGTTGGGGTCAAGAATATAGGTAATGCCATGGGTGAGGCAAGAATGAGGGTAAAACTGTTGGATTTGATAGATGAGGAAAGAACCATCTGGCTTGTCCCACAAGAAACAGGTAGTGTGAGCTTTGGACTATTTATACCTACGGATTTTGAGGATGGTAGCTATACAGCAGTGGCAAGTCTCGTAAGTAGGGTAGGCACAGAGGTTGTGCAATTGGTGCGGATAAAGGGGATAAAACTAATCGTTGAGGCAAGTTTGGATAAGGATGTTTATGAAGAGGGTGAGATGGGGACATTGACACTGACTGTAACCAATTTAAGTGATGTGGCTCTGTGGACATTGAATCTATCTGCAAAGGTAAAATTCAACGATTATGCAGCCACACAAACAGTAACACATGAATCCTCAACCTTGTTCTTTTTTCCCATCCATCACAGCGGGCAAAAACTTAATTTTGGAATATATTCAAGTGATAACCGTGCCATCTGGCTGGATGCGATTTATGTGCGGGAGAAAGGGATATTAACAATAATCCCGGACAAACAGATATATCATCAAGGTGAGACAGTAACCCTAACCGTTATCCTGCAAGGGTCGGGGACAGTGAGTTTAACCTTACTGGGAGAGCCTGCTACTGGAACAATTGAGATTGGAGCTTGTGGCAGCAAAACATTTGAATTTCGATTACCTCCAAACATGTTAACCGGGACATATTTTATTAGTGCAGAATTTGGAATGCAGAATGCAGAATGTAATATTGATGTACGCGGGATAGAGGCAGTGGTAAAAGAGGCAAGTTTTGATAGGGATGGATATTCATTTAATGAGCCACTCAAGATACGGCTGAGTATGGATGTTAAGGAAGGGTTTGATGGACAGGTAAGGGCATGGATAGTTGATGATAGGGATAACTGGGTTAATATTTATGAGGAGGATAAGGTATTTGCAAATGGAAGATGTGTTTATGAAATATCAGGGACAACAACTATGGGCAGAAGGCAAAGCTTAGTGTATGGAATATACCTTGGCACACAGACGCTGGTTGTATCTGGCAGGAAAGAGATAGGGATATACAATATCCCTTATGCCTTGGGGAAAACAATAGAAAAGAACGGATTGAGGGTAAATATATTACCAGATGGATTAAACAAGAATGCCCTGTTTGATTTTTATAGGGTTGTGGAATATCCATCACCGTTACAAGGCATCCATCCACTTGATGTATTTGAATTTGTGATTTATACAGACAATGTGGATATGCAAAAATCAATATCTGTAACTTATGGGTTAGATGGAATAAGTGATAGAATAATAAAAGACAGCATAAAGGCGTATTACATAGTTGAATCCTCACCCCGTCCCTCTCCCATAAGGAGAGAGAGTAAGGAAGGTAATTGGGTGGAGATAACTGAGCAGAAGAAAGAGGGTAATCAGCTTGCCTTCTGTCTTCCACATTTATCGTTAATAGGAATAGCTGGAAGGATTAGCAAGCCATTGGATGAGATTACTACCTATCCTAATCCAGCTAAAGATAAGATAACCTTTGGTGATAATTTACCATCTATGATCAGGGTGAGAATATTTAATGCAGCAGGCGAGATGGTATATGAATATGAAGGGGCAAGTGAAAATGGCAGGTGGCAATGGTCGTTGCAAAATAAGAATGATGAGAAGGTTGCCAGCGGGATATATTTCTATGTACTCACAACACCGGAAGGGGAAACAAAGACAGGGAAGATAGGGGTGGTAAGGTAAAGATACTATGCAGGACTTCAAACATCAAGTTTTTGCGTAAGTCCTGAACAAAAATAAAAGAATAAGTAAAAGAGTAAGACGCTTTACGCAACTGCATATAATTCAATAAGATACGAAATAAATATTGACAAAATACCTATTTTGTTTTATAATAGAATTATGCTAAGCAAAGGTAGAAAACATCAATTAAACGAGAAAGATAACTACTCAGCTTTCTTGCAAAAATGTCATCCCGAAGGAGTACTCGACTGAGGGACATTGCCTTATGCAATGGTTACGATAATGATGATGATTGAGACAACAGAAAGAAAGATTCCTCACAGTAGTTCGGAATGACAGAAAAGTAAAAGCAAATATGTCCAAAATAACAATAGCTGAGTAGTTACAAAAATATAACATTAAGTGAAATTTCTTACAAAATTATTGATTATGCTATTAAATTAAAGATAATCTCCGTGTT
>MNYI01000152.1 GCA_001873945.1 Candidatus Desantisbacteria bacterium CG2_30_40_21 | reverse complement strand
TTATTTTATTTTATAATTAAGGAGTCGTAACTACTCACCACAAAGGCACGAAAACACAAAAAGTTGATAAGTTGAATAGTTGATGGGTTGATAAGTGGATGAATTGATAGGAAATGTTTATGAATTATGAATCTGTGTTCCTTTAACCTATAAACTCATCAACCTATCAACCTATCAATTTATGTGTTCTCCGTGGTGAATTACTTTACCTGAGTAGTTACCCTTTAAGGTATAAAATATACCTGCAAACTTGAGGAGGTCATATCCTTTATGAAACGAATCCTGCTATTTAGCGTCTTACTCGGATTAATATTTCTATTTGGGTGTGGAAAGCATCCTGAGAAAACAAGCATTGTTTTTGCTTATGGCAAGGCATCTGCTGTGGAAATAAGGGTATTAAATGACCTTGTCAAGGAGTTTGAGGGTAAGAATCCCTCTATTGCTGTTATTCTGCAAGAGTTACCATCCAATCCTGAGTTGCAATATAAATACTATATTCAAAATGTATTTGAACAAAAACTTCATGAGCCACCAGATGTCTTTTGTCTGGATCTTATGCTGCTCTCACGGCTTGTTGAAAAGGTAGACTGGTTTTCCTTTATAGACTGGTATTTTAAGGATAAGGCTGCATTTTTCCCCGGGGCAATAGAAGGATGTGTCTATCACCGTGGCATCTGTGCCATTCCTTGGTCGGTAGATGGTGGTGTTCTTTATTATCGAAAGGATTTATTGAAAAAGCATGGTTTTTCAACCCCACCAAAGACCTTTGCTGAATTAATCCTTCAGGCAAATACCATTAGCTCAAAAGAGGGGTGTTATGGCTTTATCTGGACAGGAAAGGCTGGGGAGGATTTGTCATGTACCTTTTTAGAGTTTTTGTGGGGAAATAATGGCATTCTCGTAAATGGAACTGAGGTGCTTGTTGATTCTCTTTGGGGAAGAGAGTCCCTTCAGATGATGAGCGATCTGATAAATAAACATCATATCTCTCCCCAATCTGTAATAACCATGGATGAGCAATCATCTATTAATACCTTTATCTCTGGCAAGGCTATCTTTTTAAGGGGATGGTCGCATTGTAGGGCAGCCATATTTAACAACCCTTCCCTGAAAGACAAGATAGGCATTGCCCCTATGCCTTGCTTTAATGATACGGAAAAGCAGAGCGCCTCTTGTTTGCAATCCGAGGTACTGGCTATAAATAAACACTCTATACACGAAGAAGAGGCATGGTCGTTGGTGGAATTTTTAACATCTGAATATGTTCAAAAAAAACGAGCAATCTCCATAAACAAGAATCCATCCAGAAGGGAGCTTTATAAAGACCCTCAAATCAATGGAAATATGCCTATCTCTGAGTTCTATCCTGCCTTTATGCAATTTCAGTCGCGTCCGAATACTTCACATTATCCGGAAATATCCCGGATTATGCAGGGATGCATTCAAAATGTGTTACTGCAAAAACTAACCACAGATGAATCGTTAAAAAAGGCAACAGAAGATATAAGGAAGGTATTTCGGGAAGGTAGCAATTTGTGAGCGGTCAGCAATCACTTACTGACCGCTGATATTTGAACGCTTACAAACATGGAGACACAGCAAACATGCTTGATTTACATCAGAAGTATTTTCAATTACTTAAACTAACCAGAAAATATATTGAGCAGGAAACAGGGACAAGGATACCATTGCCAAAAATCAGAAGACAAGGGGAAGAAGGAAGTAGGAAAGGGACATTGGAGACAATTGAAAACACAATTCAGGGTTGCAAAAAATGCCGACTATCACAGTATCGAAAAAATATTGTTCTGGGTACAGGTAATACGGATGCCCCATTAATGATTATTGGAGAAGCCCCAGGTGAACAAGAGGATATACAGGGTCAGCCGTTTGTTGGTGCTGCAGGACAGTTGTTAACCAAAATGCTTGCTGCCATCCATATCGAAAGGGAGAATGTCTATATTACCAATGTCGTAAAATGCCGTCCGGAAAACAACAGAGAGCCGCATCATGATGAGATTGAGGCATGTAATCCATATCTTATTGCCCAGATTAAGGTTATTAATCCAAAGATTATCCTCTGCCTGGGAAATTTTGCCACTAAAACGATGCTTGGAAAAACAGAGGGGATAAACATCTTGCGGGGTAAGATCTTTGATTATCAGGGCATTAAACTCTTACCCACCTACCATCCGGCAGCTCTGCTTTATCATCCGGCCCTAAAAAGGGATGCATGGATAGACATGCAATTGCTACAGAAAGAGATAGAAGAGGAGAATGGGGTCAGAAATATGAGTGATTAGGGGGAAGTATATTATCATCCCTCGGATCAGGGGTATGAGGTAAAAATAAAGGAGAGATAAAAAAATGGCGGAAATGAGTATTTCATATCAGGATGCAGGTGTAAATATTGATGCTGGCAATGAGCTTGTGCAAAGGATTAAACGCATGGTGGCCGGGACATTTCAGCCTTCAAAAAGATGCTGGGATGTTTTGGGCGGTGTTGGCGGATTCAGCGGGTTGCTCAAGCTGGATTGGCAAAGATTCTCTGAACCTATTCTGGTCTCTGGCTGTGATGGCGTGGGGACAAAACTATCGATTAGCCAATTAGTCAATAAACACGATACCATAGGGATTGATCTGGTAGCCATGTGCGTCAATGACCTGCTGGTCTATGGGGCAACACCCCTGTTTTTTTTGGATTATATAGCCACAGGAAAATTAGATGTTGAGGTGGCAGAGGCAATTATCTCCGGCATAGTAGATGGTTGTAAGCAGGCAGGATGTGCCTTGCTCGGTGGCGAAACAGCTGAAATGCCTGGTATGTATAGTGATGGAGAATATGATCTGGCCGGGTTTGTGGTCGGAGTGGTTGATAAACCATTGATTATTGATGGCTCTAAAATTGTTGAAGGGGATATAGTTTTAGGGCTTGCCTCTTCAGGCATCCATTCCAACGGCTATTCCTTAGTGCGGAAACTGTTGAATCAGGATGAACTTGTTTCCATGAACGATATTTTGCTTGCACCTACTAAGATTTATCATTTTATCCCTGAAATAGCTGGTGAATTTGAGATAAAGGGCATGGCACATATTACTGGTGGTGGGTTTATTGACAATATTTCACGGATACTCCCCTGTTCTATGGGTGTCAATATCGAAAAAGGCTCATGGCACATTCATGACATATTTAATCTGTTGCAACAAAAGGGAAATATTTCGGAGATTGAAATGTATCGCACCTTTAATATGGGTATAGGCATGATTATGATAGTTGCACCAGAGATAGTTGATAATATAATTCAAAGAGTACGGTCATTAGGTGAGGATATTTTTACCATAGGTAGGGTTATTATGGGGGAAGGGGTGAATATTCAGACCTGTCCCAATACTACTCGTTCCCTCTGACACAGGTCATTTATAATTTGTGTCTCAAAGTGTTTCTGCATCAATTCTTGGACAGGTTCTGCCTGACCCGGACCAACTTCAAGGGCTAAATAACCTCCGGACATAAGATAATCCGGTGCATTCTTAATGATCTTTTTATAATAATCCCTCCCGTCTTTACCTCCATCCAATGCTACCCTTGGCTCAAAATCCCTGACATCCGGGGGAAGGACATCTATCTCGTTGGTTGGGATATAAGGAGGATTGGAGACGATAAAATCTACCCTTCCCTCTAATTCAAGTCCGGATAGAATAGTAAGCATATCCCCTTGAATAAAGATAATCCTATTTGATGCCCCAAGTTGTTTTGCATTGAGCCAGGCTATCTGTAATGCAGAAGCTGAAATATCTGTGGCATAAACTTGAATGTGAGGCAACTTCAAAGCCAGACTGATTGCAATTGCCCCACTCCCCGTCCCAATCTCTACCCCAATTCTCCAGTTTTGATGAGATCGTTTACACAACTCATCTACTAATACCTCTGTCTCCCATCTCGGAATAAGAACATGGGGACTAACCGTAAATTCCCAATCAAGAAAGGTCTTAGAGCCAATAATATATGCTACCGGCTCATGGTTACACCTTTTTTTTATTGTTGTTGTATAACGGATTATTTCTTTATCTGTCAAGGAACGATTTTGAAGGTATAATTGATGCCGCACAAGAGAAACAGTATCCTCTAACAGCCATTCTGCATCTGTTACAGCTGTTTCTATCCCTGCACTTTTTAAGGAATTTATTGCCCAATGCAAGGCATCAAGTGTGGTCATTTATTGCCTCCTCTTCTTTTCTTGCATCTTCTGTTTGTAAAATATTATGTAACTACTCACCACAAAGGCACGAAGACACAAAAAGTTGATAAGTTGAATAGTTGATGGGTTGATAAGTGGATAAATTGATAGGAAATATTTATGAATTATGAATCTGTGTTCCTTTAACCTATAAACTCATCAACCTATCAACCTATCAACTTATGTGTTCTCCGTAGTGAATTACTTTACCTGAGTAGTTACAATATTATACTTTATCAAGCCACGCAAGTCAAGTAAAAAAGTAACTACTCAGCTACAGATGGGAGAGCGTTGCATAGACTCAAGTGGGGCATAAATTGCGTTTTTTGCTGGTCTTAATCAACGATAGAGATAATTTCTAACAATTATGGCAAATTGTCCGAAAATACCTTATGAACAATTCAATCCTGTCAACAAGTTGCTGTGTTTGTCAAGTTGGGGTTTTTCTGCAATTTCAGGGGCATTTTTGCTGTCCGTCCTTGGTTTAATAGACATATAGCTTATGCAACGCTCACTCATGAGGAGAGCTGTTTCCCTCCAGCAATTCTCATTATGGCAAAACTTATGTTCAAAGGGGAATAAGGGAATAGAGGAGATGGTGTCGATTATCAACAGAATTGTCGGTAGGACAGGCATTTCTGACTGTCCTGTTGTAGATGACAGGCAAGAATGCCTGTCCTACCGATTAATCTCCATATCTCCCCCTACCTTATCCCTGCCTCCAATATAAAACATGAAGGCATACCCGTACCATAGCCGTAGAGTTTTCTGGATGAGGCAGC
>MNYI01000232.1 GCA_001873945.1 Candidatus Desantisbacteria bacterium CG2_30_40_21 | reverse complement strand
CCTACCTTAATCTTATCCTCAGCCGAATACATTTCAGCCCTTGCGTATTTATTCCCATCAAGTTTATAAACAAGTACTGTTTTATCTAATGGGTGAACAATCCAATATTCTTTTACTCCAACTCGTTCATACAGAGCAAATTTCACAGTCATATCTTTTCTGGTTGTTGATGGTGATAATATCTCTATGGCTAAGTCAGGGGCACCCTTACATCTTTTACTGTCAATCTTGGTTTTGTCGCATACCACAAGTATATCAGGCTGGACAACCGTTCGGCAATCTTCTTCATTTTCATCATATTCTGGCAGGATGACATCAAAAGGGGCACTAAATACCTCGCAGGTTTTACCCCTTAAATAAACAAAAAACTCTGTAAATAATACACCAAATACCTTCTGATGCTTTGTTGAAGGGGCGGGACTCATATCATAGGCTACGCCATCTATTAATTCCCACCTTTCCTCATCAGGCCAGCCAAGATAATCTCCATATGTGTATTGTTCTTCTTGTTTCTTTAGTGCTAATCCCATTTTTATTATTACCTCCTAACTACACAGGTTCACGGTTGAAATAGAGACTACAGCCTAAACAACCTGTAAATTTTGGGGTGAGCGACGGGACTTGAACCCGCGACAACTGGAGCCACAATCCAGTACTCTACCAACTGAGCTACGCTCACCATGAATATTAAAAAGAGCAAGACACAAAAGGCATAGTTCATCATCCTTTGTCCTTGCTCCCTCTTGTTTTATTGGTGCGCCCGGAGGGAATCGAACCCCCAACCTACTGCTTAGAAGGCAGTTGCTCTATCCGATTGAGCTACAGGCGCAATAAGGGTTTGTCGCAAAATAAATGTGTTACATCGAGGTTGCCAATTCGCTCCTCCAGCAAGGCACAAGACTTAAAGCATAGTAAACTATGCCTTAAGTCTTGTAACGCCGCTGGAGGAGATGAAGTGGCAACCGAATGTAACAGTTATTTTGTGACAGACCCTTATGGTCGGGGTGAAAGGATTCGAACCTTCGACCTCCTGCTCCCAAAGCAGGCGCGCTAACCAGACTGCGCTACACCCCGATATTGCAACCAGTATCTATAATACCATACATTATAAAATAAGTCAAGGAAAAATCTTGAGACACTTGAAAAAATAAAGATTTTTTCTTGACATTTTTGAATAATAATGATATATTAATAATATAGTCTTTTCTGCGAAATCAAAAAAATCGCAGTCCGCAGTCATTGTTTCTTCCTATTTGTCGCGTCAAGTCTCAAGTGTTGGATAAAATTCCTATAGTCGGTAGGACAGACATTCTTGCCTGACTCATCTGTCCAATTGAGATAAACGACAGACAAGAATGTCTGTCCTACCGACATATCCATTATTTTAAGGTTGCCACAACAATAGGTTGTTCTACAAAAAATTTCAAACTCACAAGGAGGTTGTTATGAAAAAGTTTATCATTTTAATGTTGTTTGGATTTCTGGGGGTCATACCTGCATGGGCGTATGATCTGAGTGGTATAATTACTGGGGGTGTTACTGTAGGAAGTATTACAGTGTCCTTAACTGGTGTTGCCTCTAAGGCAATGCTTACTGCTGCTGATGGCTCGTTCAAATTTACTGGATTGGGGGCAGGGACATACACCATTATCCCTGAGCAGTCGGGTTTGAAATTCACCCCCGGCTCAATTACACGCACCATTACTAATGCTGATATTACTGATGTTAATTTTATAGCTGCCAAACGCACCCCGTCCTTGAGCATTATTTCACCATCGCCAGGGGAACAGATAAAAAGCAACGGTACGGTTACCGCTAAATTTGAGGTACAAGACTTCTCCATAACTGCTACTGGAGATGAGGAAGCAAGGGGAATGGTGGCTGAGGGGTCTATCGCAGTGGTACTCTGGAAAGAGACACTGGTTGGCAGCGTAACCAAGCAGGAGCCGTGGATGGGCTTTTTCTGGAATAATACGGAATATACCTTTAATAACCTGACATCTGGCACCTATACCATTGACCTCCAGTTGGTGGATATGTTTCATGTGAGGATACCTGCAAAAGCAAAGGTTTCGTTTGGGTTTGACCTTAAAGATTGGAAGATTAATCCAGTAACAGACTTTTCCGCCCAATCAAATAACGATAGTATCAGGCTGAAATGGAAAAATCCACCAGTTGGCTGCCTCAAGGGTGTGCTTATTCTGCGTGGCACCTCGACCATTACTGCTGCACCAGCTACTGGCACAACATATATTGTAGGAAACCAGATTGGAAACGCTACGGTTGTCTACAATGCTACTGCCACCAGCTACAATACATGGCAGGAGACGATTGTTGATAATTATCAACCTCTTCCCCTTAACACAACTTATTATTACTCCATCTTTTGCTATAAGGATCAAGGTACCCAGACGGCCTTTCCCGAATACTCTCCACCAACATCCAACTCTGTCGTTCTGTCCAATATTGCACCATCACAGGTATCAGACCTTGACAGCAAGTACAAATGGCAAGGCGTCTGGTATGCCATGGACCCAACTGACCATAGCATAATCTTGAACTGGACAGCACCGGGCGGTGATGGGACACAGGGTGTTGCCGGCAGCTATACCATAAAATACTCAACCTCAACCATTACTGAGGGTAACTTTGACTTATGTCTGACCGTGCCGGGCATTATCCCAACCCCGTCTGAGGCAGGGGGAAGGGAACATATGGTAGTTATTGATAATGAGGACACAAAGAGACCGTTTGGCAGCCGCACCATCCAGCCTGAAACCCAGTACTACTTTGCTCTGAAGGCATCAGATGGTGTTTCATCCTCTCAAATGTCCAATCTTTTTCCGACTGTTGGCGTTAGCAAAGCCTCTGGCATAACCAAGGACATGACTTCACCAGGGACTATTACTGACCTGAGCATTGTTAATCCAACAAATAATTCATTGATGCTCGTCTGGACTGCACCAGGTGATGATGGAACATTCACCTGGTACAATGATACCTCAGGTCGTGCAGATAAATATGATATTCGATATTCAACAGCTACCCTGACCGAGGTAAACTGGGCATATGCTAAATCCGTACCAAATCAGCCCTTACCGTCTGTTGCCGGTGAGGCTCAGGTAGTTGTTATCTCCGGGCTTTCCTTAAATACTGAGGAATACTACTTTGGCATGAAAACACTTGATGAGGCAAGCAATTTCTCAGGATTATCCAATATTGTGTCTGTGGACAAGCTATCACCCGGAACAATCACTGACCTGACCGTTGGTACTGCCTCTGCTAGCACCCTTGAGCTTTCATGGACTGCGTCAGGAGATAATGGCAGTCGCGGTACGGTTACAGCTTATGATATTCGATATTATTCTGCACTCATCACTGAGGCAAATTGGAATTCATGCACAGAGGTTTTTGGTGAGCCGGCACCGTTATCTGCTGGTAAAGCTCAGACATTTACTGTGACTGGCTTGAAATTTAATACCAGATATTACCTTGCCATGAAGGCAATAGATGATGCTGGAAATCTTTCACCCCTTTCCAATTGTCCGTACGGCATCACTACCGGAACATTTCCTGCCCCGCCGGGAAATCTTGGGGCAATTGCCATGGACTCTCAGCTTATTCTTAGCTGGGGGGCAACCAATGTGCCGGATGTTGGCGGATACTTAATCTACTATGGGACAGTCTCCTGTGCTGGCACAAGCAATAAACAGGCATATAATCAACCTATTGATGCGGGTCAGTCCTGCACCTATACCCTGACCGGGCTTGATAATGGCACAAAATACTACATCTCTATTCGTGCCTACAATACTAATCAATACCCAAGCGATTACTCTATGGAGATAACCGGTGAACCGCTTGGCATGGGCTATCAATTTCTGCCGCAGAGTGTTATCATTCCCATGGGGGGACAACAGGCTGAAACAGGTTCACCACTTGAGCTTGATCAATTAAGGAATGCCTACAAGGCAATATTTACCCATGTGAAAAATGGCGGTGGTGTTGCTTGGACAGCAAGCAATGCCCTGCCGTATGATGGGAAGAATTATATGCGGGGCACATTCATCTCAGAGTTTTCCACTGGCAGCGGCACAACCTTTTCAACTCAAACAGCAGTTGGCACGCTTACCGGCTTTGATGTTGTTGTTAGTGAGCCGGGTGTTGGCATGGGAAAGGTTCTTGGTGTGACTAAATCGTATGGCTTGAAACCAATCAAGATTGCCTTATTTTACAGTGTGGTTAAGGACACCTATGGACAGCCTATTTGCTGGGAAGAGGGCTACTTTGAGAGGCTTTTCCGAATGTATCTCTGGGATGCCCAGGAGTTTACAGTGATTGATGAGATAGGGATAAAGGGTGGGGCACTTGGCAATTATGATATGGTTATCTTCCCGGCAGTGAAAAGAGGATATATGGCTGACATCAAGGGCAGTTTGACAGCTACAGGGTTGACTAATATCAGGACATTTGTGGAAAATGGCGGGTTTTTATACAGCCAGGGCGAGTCAAATTATATTGCTGAAATGGCTGGCTTGGTTGGCACAGGAACGGTTGACCTGACCAACAGGGTAAGTATTTCAGATAGTATTGGACAACTACGGATAGAGGATGAAAGCTCACCGGTTGTCTTTGCCAGATTGAGTGAGAAAATGTATGTTCTTGATGACCCTATGCTGAAGGCAATGTCTGGTCAGTCAACCGTTGCCATCTATACCAATGCTGGAAATTCACCGGCAATTGTGGTAGCTGAACGCAATCGAGGCAAGGTTATCCTCATGGGAGGCCATCCGTCAGATAAACGGGAATATTATCCATTGGCATTGAATCCTGTCCTCTGGGCAATGAGCCAGAAGGCAGCTCTTGCCTGTGATGGTGAGCAGAAGTTTAATGAAAATGTGGAAAAGGATGTTATCCCGGGCTTAGAGCCTGATGTGCCGGTCAATGTGAGCATCAGTTTTTCTAATTTCTGGGATACGAAACTCCAGAGCGTTGAGGTTATCTCTGAGATACCAAAGGGATTCAAGATAACAGATAACTCAAATATCACCCCGATTCCTACTTCACAGGTTGTTACGGATGGCACGACCACCCTCACATGGACATTCCCTGAAGTATTTCAGGGCAGATTATCATTTAGTTACACCGTTTTTACAGAGGCAGATGCTCTGAAAAAAGGTGAGACTGTGGTTTGCCAGACAAAGGCTATTTATACCGAGGGAGGCAATCATGTGACTGTTCACGCCTTGCCAGTCCAGATGCGAGCTATGATGGCTGCCAGGCTTGTTGGTGATCGTGCCCTTGAAAAGCAGTCCGTCTACGGTGTTTCTGGTGCAGGTGTTCATTTTGATGTGAAATTTCCTATTGAAAACAAAGAGGATACAGAGGCAAGGAAGGTGTATATTCAGGACTTGGTGGCACTTGTCTCTCCAGCTATTGACCCGACAAACTATCGGCGGATCCCATCTGCGGTTTGGAATACCAATAATGGCAACAACCACTCTATCTGGGTAACAAATGAGGCATATTTCTTTAAGGATAATAAATATCCGCTTCCTGATGAGGCACATGGGATTATAACCATGCGATTTAATATCAATAATTGGGATGGGAAAACAACCTATGTCTTTGAACAGCCGAAAGGGAATGATAGCGATATCGTTATTCCAGAAAAATATAAAGCACCAGTATGGGGACCAGGGCATAATGTTCCCCTTATGCAAAAAACAGAGACAGGGGATTTGATCCTGCCTGCCTATAAACTCACATGGACCAAACTCAGCAATGGTACTGGGACGGATCAAAATATTATTCAAGGCTATGACTATCGTGAGCCAGCCATAAGGTATGGAATACGGGCGATTGAGCTTCCACCAGATGGTGTAGAATACCCGCGAACCATACTCATGAAGACACTGCCCAATATCCCGGATACCTATGTTGTTAATGGCAAGGTCATTATGGATGCTCCGGCATTAGGGTTTATGATTCTGCTCGGTGGGGACCCAATCCCTTATCGTGAATTATTAGCGTCCTCCGGGGCGTATGTCCCAAGGGTAACGGATCCAGCAGATTTTCCTATGCTTACCTATCAAGATATCTGGAATAGACCCCATACAGCTACACTTCGGACAATGGACCCGCAAATGGCCAAGGTATCAGACTTCTTCCCAACAGTCAAGCTTCATCCAGAGGTCAACGATACCTTTGAGTTGTTTGAGGATTTGAATAATAATGATTTTCGAGATACTGGTGAAAAACTCTTCCTTGAATATGACATTACCAAAAAGGCAAAATTGCATCTGATGATCAAGACAGGGAATATATCAACCGAGTTCCCTGATGTGGTCAAACCTGCTGCTAAATATGACCTTAGTCGAGATCAAAATGTTATCACCTGCTCTATTTTTAAGGGGCTTGGGTATAGCCTGAAATATACAGGACACTGGGATTGTCCTGATCTACAGAAGATTGGTAACCCTACCCAGCCTGTCAAGGAATTCGACACAGATATGTTTCATGTTCTCCAGTTTCAACAGCGGTTAGATGCTGGCAAACGCGAACAGATTAATGTCTATGCCACCATGACCACCTATCCAGATGTGCACCGTGAAGGATTTATGAAGGTAAATGACGGCACTGAGTATGTTTATCATACACCTAAGGCTGGACCAAACCAGTATCAGATATTTAATGCCCATGTTCAGGGTATCTTTGCTATAGGCAACAATGTTGAGGTGACCAAGAAGGTGGCTCCAGTGAATATCGGTAACTATGGTGATACCATTTATCACATCATCAAGGTTGAGGATCCGTATGAGCCGCGGCAGTTTGAGATGGATCCATACCTGCGAAGCTATGGCTTTGGCGGGCTGGCATCCACCATATTTGTTGGTGGCAGGGAGAATGACAAACTCTATAATTCAAGATTGCACTCTGGCGAGAGTACGATTGTGCGTATAGAGGTGTGTAATAATTTGGGGGAGTTTGGAGGTAAGGCGTATCACCTTGAGAATGTGGCGATAACGCCAGATATGGCTACTGTCCCTTCATGGATGACCATTACTCAGGATGTTGCCATGAATACCATTCCACCAATACATGGCGATCTGGTATATCTTCTTGCCTCGCAAAAGGAAAATCCAGCTATCTATGAATCATGGAAGGGTGTTATCTATTTCAAGGTAACAACCAATAATATCCCGACAGAGGCTAAGGGTAAGGTGTGGCCGATAAAATTCAACCTTACCTGCACAGATCCAGATGACAAACTTAAGAATTTTTGCAACCTTAAAGAAAATACCACCGGTACCGTCATCCCTGAGGCATGGATAGGGGTATATGATGACCAAGGCAAGATAACTACCACCTATGGCAAGGCAAATATTATGACGCTTAAGGATGGCTTCCCTGATTTTGTTAAGGTTAAAGAGGCAAAGCTGATGACAGAGGGAGAGAAGGAAACATTTATTGGCAAAATGGGCTGGGATGTGGACCAGTATCCACGGGGAACAAGCTCAACAGCATACTTTGATGATTTAGGGATAAACAGGGATATCAAATTTAATCAGAATGTTCCTAATGTGGTATTTGATATGTCCAGCATCATTGACCCAAAAGCCACTGCAACCACAGTGCCATGGACATATGATGGCATAGAGACAAAGGCATTCTTCGTAGTGGTAAAATCTGATACAGCAGTAACAAATAGCGGGATGAAACTGGTTAATACTGGGGCAAATATTGCATATACGGATCACTTTAGCAATACTGGTACGGCTGCCAGTACCTCCCAGAATGTTGTTGCTCATGGTCCCAGGGTTGAGTCAGGCTACATCCTTGACGGGGTTCGCCGCGGGTTTAATCAGGTGTTAACAAAGGAATTGATTATGGGTGAGAAAAATGATGTTGAGTTACGAGTTACCCTTTCTAATGAGGGTGATAATATTGCTGAGGCTGCTAAGGGTTCTGTTACACTTGGGACAGGTGTAACATTTGCAACCTCTTCAGTGTCGCCCAGTCGGATGAATGGGAATACGGTTGTTTGGGATGACCTCGGCAATATTGCCCCGGGTGCGGTCAAAGAGGTAAAAATGACCGTGTCCATCACTCCGCCAGCAGGGACATCATCAGGTGCTCCAATGCTAAAGCCAGCACCAAAGAAGTGGACAAAAGCTGCCCCTCCGTCTGTCCGGGCAGCAGCACCAGTCCAGTATACCTTGATAAACACAACAGGTATCAAATTCAAGGATGCCTTTACCGGTGTAGAGGTTACCCCTCCACCTATTGGCAGCCTGACTATTATGGCAGCACCGCCACTTTTATCCGCATCAATAACCCTTAATGCTGTGGGTAATCCTGGATCCATTACCTTAAGTTGGAATGCGATTACTGCGGCAAAGGGATACAATGTGTATCGAAGTGATAACCCTGCTGCCGGGACATTTACTCATATCGGTATGACTGGGATTCTGACAGGCTACATTGATAAAACCATGGACGAGGATATTCCATATTACTATGTGGTTACAGCCTTTGATGGGGCTGAGGAGAGTCAGGTATCCGGCACAGCAACAGCCACACCAGGGGACATTTGGCCACCAGGGGTGGTGATACTCGGATGCACGGCAAAGACAGGAAATTCTGTAACCCTGTTATGGACATCACCTGGTGATAATGGCAATAAAGGGACAGCAACACTTTATGACCTGCGGCGGTCTGTCTCAAATACTGATGGGTTTGATAGCTATACCTCATGTGCTGGCGAACCCTTGCCAATGCAGGCAGGCTCTGGCCAGCCTATGAATGTTACTGATTTGTTGCCCAACACAACCTATTACTTCTACATAAAATCACAGGATGGGGCAGGAAATTGGTCACCACTGTCAAATAAACTACAGGTAACAACCAATGCTGCCCCAACAATATCAACGACTACCCAGCTCTTTTCAGGCTGGAATCTGTATGCCTTGCCGCTGAAACCGTCAACCAGCTATACATCCCAGACACTTGGCAAGGCTATCAATGATCAGGGTGGGCAATGTACCATTGTTCAATCGTGGAGTGGTGGGGCATGGAAGACCAGAAGGATAGATATTAATATTGGCGATCTGTTTAATATTGATATTGGCAAGGGATATTTCGTATACTGTACGACACAAAAAGGGTTTACCGTTCAAGGGGTAGCGGTTAAGACACAACAACTAAAACTCGTGCCTGGCTGGAACCTGATTGGCCTGTCAGTAGGAACCATGAGTGGAAGACTGCTGGGTCTTCCGTCAATAGGCACCATAAGTGGAAAGCTGCTTGGTGCGGATATTCTTTCCCAGAATGGGACATGTACCACCATTCAATCATGGCAGGGTGGGCAATGGAAAACACTAAGGGTTGACCTTGGGATTGGTGATGAGTTTGACATTGAGTCTGGCAGGGGATATTTTGCTTATTGCAATGAGGGAAGTGGATATTCGCCAAACCGCATCACCCTTTCCAATGTTGGTAGCAATACCGCTGTTATTTCTTATGCAACATGGGATAAGGTGTCAAGTTGGCTAAGGTATGGCACGACGGCTGCCTCGCTTTCCTCCCTTGTTTACGATGTGCGAGGGGAGGGTTCTGAGACCACAAAACACTATATCTCACTTACCAACTTAGCAGCAAGTACCACCTACTACTATGATATTGTTACCAGCGGCTCAACCGATGATAATAATAGCGAACACTACAGTTTCAAGACAGGTGCGGCAATAAACCCTGTGGCTGCACGCATGGTAAGCGGTCAGGTATCCAAGAAGGGTGGAGGTCAGGTTGAGGACGCAATAGTCTATGTCAGATTAAAGGATACAAATGCAAATGGTGATTCTGGTGCATCAGGCTGGGTATCTACCCGGACAAACTCAAGCGGTAATTTTAGCATTGACCTTAACGCCATCCGCAGGGGGGATGGTATCGGACTCTTTAGCTATTCACAATTAGGAGGGGATACCATTGAGGTAGTTGTAGACGGCAGTGGGGATGGTCGAGGCAAGAAACCATTTGACACCTCAACGAGTACCTCGTTGGATGTGGTGATAGAATAAGAAACGGAGGGCAGGTTTTCTAACTCGCCAAATGGCTGACAGGAATGTTCGCCGATATTTCTCTCGCAAAGCCACAGAGGTCACAAAGATATATGAGATTTTTTTTCTTTTCTATCCTTTGTGTTCTTTGTGTCTTTGTGTGATTAATTCCGATTGCACAGCTCAAAATCGTTCAATAGGACAAAACAATGAGGGGGAAATCTGAATGAAAAAGGCAAAGATTATTTGTACTATCGGACCGTCAATTAATCAGCCATTGATACTCAAAGAGATGGTTGATGCTGGGATGGATATAGTGAAACTAAACCTTTCCAATGGCAGCCATAGTGAATATCAAGAAATTATTAAACATATTCGGGATATATCTAAAGAGACTGGAAAGCATATTGGTATCATTCAGGAGATTAGTGGACCAAGGGTCAGGGTTGGACAGCTGCCATCCCCGATTACCCTGAAAGAGGATTTTGTCTTTACCCTGACTACAGATGAAAAGGCTACAGGGGATAACATTATCCCGATTACCTATCCAAACCTGCCCAAAGAGATGCATCCAGGAGAGCTTATTTGTTTCAGCAAGGGACAGGTAAGCCTGAAGGTTATCCGTACAGCCATGTCTGAGATTATATGTAAGGTGATACGGGGTGGGGAGATTCAATCAAATGAGGTTATGAACCTTCCCATGACTAAGCTAAAACTGCATTCTCTTACGGATAAAGATGAAGAGGATATTGTTTTTGGAATAAAAACAGGGGCGGATATGATTAGCCTTGGCATTCATGCAGCAAAGGATATTCATGCTGTCAGACTATTCTTAAAAAAGAATAGGGCTGATATTCCCTTGATTGCCAGAATAGAAAGGGCAGAGTCAATTAATCACCTTGATGAGATTATAAAAGCCTCTGATGGGATAATGATTATTCGTGGGGAGTTGGGGGTTGAGATCCCCATAGAAAAACTTCCATTGATTCAAAAAGGAATTATTGCTCAAGCAAGCCTATTGGGTAAACCAGTGATTATAGCCAGTGGGATATTAAACTCCATGCTTGAAAATCCTCATCCATTCATGGGTGAGGTAACTGATATTGCCAATGCTGTTTTTGATCTGACAGATGCCTTTATGCTTTCCGAAGAAACGGATATAGGTAAGTATCCGATAGAGTGCATTAAAACAATAATCAAGATTATTAAAGAGGCAGAGGCATCTATGGAATATGAGGGCATTCTGCGGGACAGGTCAGAGTTAAGAAAGATAAGCAGTCAGGATGCGTTATCTCATGCTGTCTGCCAGATAGCCATAGATTTACATGTTGCCGCTATTATTTCGTATACATGGACAGGGGCAAGTATCCAACAGATTATCAAGTATAGACCCAAAGCACCTATTATTGCCCTTAGCCCAAATCAGTCTGTGCTAAGGCAAATGGCTCTTTATTGGAATGTGTTGGCAATGGAGTCAGATGAACTAAAGAACATGGATGAGATTATGAATGAAGGGATAGAAACAGCAAAAAAATCCGGGCTTTTTCGATCCGGTGACAGGGTAATTGTAGCTGGCAGCCTGCCTGTTAATTCAATAGAATCAACCAATTTCTTGCAAGTGATTATGGTGTAAGGTAAGGGTCTGTCACAACTTGAGTATAACTCCTTACCTACAGCAGCAAATCTTTCCCTTTCACCTTCTGGTGAAAGATAATTATTTCTACCCTTCGATTTACTGGAGATTCATGGTCTGGATTAAGGGGATGAAACTCTCCGTAGCCTGTGGCAGATAATCTTTCTTGAAGATTTTTCATGGCTGGCTCTGAAAGCCCCTTTTCTTGTGCATGGTTACACAGATAGTGGAGAACAGCAGTAGCCCTTCTTGCAGATAATTCCCAGCTTGATCTGAATTTCCCCTTTTCTGAGGCAGAAGAGGTATGTCCTTCGATACTAACATAATTAGGTTTATTTTCAATGAGGGTAGCAATCTTATCCAAGCTATAATAAGCCTCAGGCTTAACTACTGCATCCCCTGGATCAAACAAGGTTGTATCCCTGAATCGAATTACCAATCCCTTTTTTGTCTCCTCAATAGATAATCTTTTATTTTTAATCTCAGCATGGAATGCCTGAATAAGTGGTGTTTTAATGTCCGATGCCTTTTCAGGGTCATGACTTCGACCATGTGGGACAGTTCTTTTTTCAAACACTCCCTGTCCCCCTTTTTCACTGAGGAATTTTTGTCCGCCGGGTCCTTCCATGATATTAAAGTATTTTGCCATACTTTCCCCTAATTTAGTCAACTTTTCGGTACTTTGTGTAGGAATAGTTGCCAGAATAATAAACACTCCTAAGAGCAGGGTAATCATGTCCGCATATGTAAGCAGCCACCTGAGACCACCTGCGGCATCATGACCACCGCCACCGCCACCGCCACCGCCTTTTTTCTTCTTTGCCATTTATTGCCCCTCCGTGACTATCCCAAATTTTTCTTCTATCTCTTCTGCTATGGTTGGTTCAGGCTTTTCCATCATGTCCTTATCTTCAGTCTTTGGCTGAAGAACCACAATATCAATCCTTCTATTAATGGAAGACTTGGGATTTTCCCTGTCCAAGGGGTGAAACTCTCCATATCCGCTTGCTGACAGCCTGCGTTCTAATCGTTTTATCTTATATTCCGGGAACTGTGCCTTGTTTTTGGCATGGAAAATAATATAATGAACTACTGAAACTGCTCTTGAGACAGAAAGCTCCCAATTAGAAGAAAACTGGCGATTAGAGATAGGGGTTTTATCCGTATGTCCCTCAATTTTTATCTCATTGGGCAATTCTTCAACCAGGGATGCTAATTGGTCAAGCAATGGATAGGCTTCTTTCTTAATCTCTGCCTTGCCACATTCAAAAAACAACATGTCATTGAATCTAACAGTCAACCCCTGTTTTGTTTCAATAACACTCATGCGTTTTGTGCCAGCCTGTGTTGAAAAGCTTTGAATAAACTTCTTTCTGACGACAGCCATAGGTGTAGGTGGATTTGCTTCAGCTATCATGCCGCTTCTCCTAGACAAGATGTTTTCTCCACCCTTTCCAGGGGTAACAGGTTCACCAACCCTTCCACCCTTTAAGAAGGTGAAAAAATGTTCAAAGGATTCTCCTACTTCCTCAACAGTTTCCTCACTCTTGGTAGGAATATTAGCCAAAATAATAAACACCCCAAGAAGCAGGGTGATCATATCAGCATATGTAAGCAGCCACCTGAGACCACCTGCAGCATCATGTCCGCCGCCACCACCACCAGCACCACCCTTTTTTTTCCGCTTCTTTGCCATAGATCATCCACCTTCAGCCTTCTTATAATAGCCACTACCATGTAAGGATTTGGCATGCTCCATCATTTCAGATGCAGCATCAAAGATATCTAATGGTCTCTTGAATGATTGTTTTTCATTGTTAATAGTTACCCCAATAGATATGGTCAGGGTAGGGTTGACATTTAATCCTATCCCCTCTTTTTTGTGCCTTTCCTTATCAACAGGGTGATACAGCTCTTGTATTTTTTCATCAAACAACGAGACAATCTTTTGACAAACCATGTCTATTATTTCTGGCGTAAGAAGCACCACAAAATCATCCCCACCATTATGTCCAATGAATCCTGTTTCCACGCATTTTGTAAGAATTTCTGCTACAAGGGTTATAACCTTATCGCCCTGCAGAAATCCATAGAAATCATTAAATGCCTTAAGCCCATTAATATCAATACACATCAGGGCAAATGGTTTTTCTACATTTGCTAATCTTTTTTTAATTTCAGCATCTATAATCGTTCTTCCGGGCAGACCTGTTAATGGATTCAATACCATTGTTTGATCAAATCTCTTCAGATGGGCATTGATATGAGCCAGTAGATTGGATAATTCAAAGGGTTTATTTATAAAATCAACAGCACCATTTTCAAAGGCAATAACCTCTTCAGAGATATCCCTTACAGTTAAAACAAGGATAGGAACACCTGATGTTCTTGGGTCCATGCTTAGTCGCTTACAGATCTCATAGCCATTCATATCAGGCAGCATAATATCAAGAATAATCAGATTGGGCAGAACATAGTATGCCTTTCGCAGAGCCTCTGCACCACATGAGGCTGTAAAGACATCAAAGTTTTCCTTTTCCAATCCAATCCCAATTACATCACAAATAAATGGGTCATCATCAACCACAAGTATCTTTTTTCTTGGGGTAATGGGAAAACTCTTGATTATATCATCTATTCTGTTCAAGCCTTTTTCTTGAATCATCTTTATAAAGACATCGGTTATATCTCCGTCAAATCCAATTCCTCGCTCTTTCTTCAATTCATCTATGGATTCGTTTATGGATAATGCCTTTCGATATGGCCTATTATCTGTCATGGCACCAAAGGCATCAATAATCTTTATGATTTTGGCTTCAACAGGTATTTCATTGCCATGAAGGCCATCAGGGTATCCACTCCCTTTTGGGCACTCATGATGAGAGCGAACAGCACAAAGTAAATCCCATGGAAATCCCACAGACATCAGGATTCGTTCGCTAAGAAGGGGATGTTTTTTTATTGTTTTTAGCTCCTCAGCAGAAAGGATTCCTGGCTTTAATAACAACTCTGATTCTACCACAAGTTTGCCTATATCATGCAGAAGGGCTGCCAGGGCAACTGTTTCTTGCTGTGCCTCATTCAGTCCCAGATAAGAGGCAAGAGACTCAGCATATGCAGCCTTGCGTTGAGCATGTCCCTCTTGATACGCATCCTTATTATCAATTATCGTAGCCAGAAAAGAACAGGTTTCCTTGATCTTGTTTTTCAGCAAGGAGTCATACCCCTCATTAATGGCAGATTGATTTACCAGAACAGAGAGGTCTTTTATGTAATTGGTCAGGTTGTTTTCTGTTTGCATATTATTTATTCCCTTCTTTCAACTCCAATCGTTCAAGATCAATAATGATTTTACCTTGCCTGAGAAAATCCATCCCTATTATCCCTTCAATTCCAAAACCATAATCCATTGCTCCAATTTCGATTTCAAAATCATTAACTTCTACGGTACCCATTATCAAGCCATTTATCCGTTTAATAAAGACAAATTCATATCCTCCAACACCTCGAATCTGATGAATTGGATCGTGTGGTTCTGCTACTAATCCAATAGAGGCTACCTTATCAGATGAAAAAATAGTCCCAGCTGATCCTGTGTCAATAAGAACTTCAGCAAGCTCAAGTTTCTTACCTTGATATACCAATGCTACTGTTACAAATGGGAGACCTTCTCGAACATGAATTTTCATCGAATACCTCGAATTCCTATCCATCTGCGTTCAGTAATGTCAAGGGCTTTACGGTCTGTATGTACAACATAAAGTTCATGTTCTGGACATTGATGATGAAATTGACCATAGCTTTGCATAGCCTCTTGGGAATTATTAAAAACATTAACAACCGCAATCTCGTCCAAAATGCGTTTATTTGCTTCAGAATGAGCCTTAATTGCTTCAACTAAAAGCCATTGAGCAGGATAATATGTTCGAGCTTCTTCCCATTTCATAAAAAGATACCTCCAGAATTCAGCATGGCTCAAGATATTCACCACAAAATAACTGTTACGGTCGGTTACCGCTTCATCTCGTCCAGCAGCGTCAGAGATCCTTAAGGCATAGTTCACTATGCCGCAAGGTCGCATGCATTGCTGGACGAGCGAATCGACAACCTCGATATGACACATTTATTTTGTGACAGACCATTAGGTTATTCATAAACTGCTCCATTCCTCTACTGTAATTCTTCGTGCAAGAACAGATTCTGTTTCTTGAAGCATCATTCTCAACTGGGAGATAGAATACTCATGATTTGATGGAATAGTAAGTCGATGTTCTTCATACACCATAAAATGATGTCGAGTCCCAACGAAGGGACCATCAAATCCAAGTTTACGCAACTTATGAATGAAATCTTTTCTTTTACACGGTGACCATTGACTCACGATGAGGACTCCTATTGAGACTTATTCCATTAATTACTGGGAGATGATGTCCTAACTTAAGCCCTACAAAAATCCAGTCTTCTAAAGTTGAGCGTAATTCGTACTCACATTCTCGTAAGGATTTTGCAAAGGTAATTACTCCTTTACATTTTGGTATCCGCCCCGCAAAAGAACCATCTTCAAGCTTGTCGTACTCCGCACACTCCAAAGCACAATTGATATAATCTGTTAAAGTAAATTCCATTTATTCACCTCTTATTCAATGCTATACTCAAGTGTGGCATAAATCACATTTTTCGCTGGTCTTAATCAACGATAGCTGCGTTGTTCAGGTTCGCAATAGTACACTATTGCGAACCTTCACGCCTTGCTCTCATTGATTAATCCTCACCGAAAAAATCGCGATTTATGCCACATTTGAGTATAGCAAAACCCCTCTGTACTCTGTATCTTATTTCTTCAATCTTTCCCGTATCAGCTTAATAAACCGATCAAGTACCTTAATCTTTTCTATATCTTGAGTATAAGAGTAGATGGCTGAACTTCCTTCGCCCATCTTTTCCAGAACGCCCAAAGAGAAAAGGTGCGTAAGCTGATCCTCTATCTGACTATAATCCTTCTTTAACCATCGGGCAATATTTAAGGCAGTATCCATGGCAAATTGATTATTATGAAAAAAGACGACTATTTCCATTTCATCATTTGACTGTGTCAATTCTTCTAAAAATTCTGAAATTGATTTCATCTGTAAATCCGGATGAAGGCTGAAGGTGGGAAGACTGAAGGCTGAAGGAAGGAAAGGAGGAAGACTTAAAGGGGAGAAGACTGAAGGTACAGAGAATAACATCTTCTCTGCTTTGGGAGAATATCATCCCTCGTCCTTTTCTGTCTTTCCTTCTTTCCTCCGCTTCCTTCCTTCCTCACTTCCTACCTTTAGTCTTCTTATCTTCAGTCTTCCTACCTCCCTCCCTCACGCATACCTATCCCAAATAGTCTGATTGCCCACCTGTATTTCCTTCCTGCCCTCATCTCTTACATCCCGCTTTCGCAACCTGCCCTTTTCTATCTCCTCTCGTCTGACAATCGAATGGATACGAACAAATGCCTCAACTGCCACCCCGTCAAATTTTTTCCCAGCACCCCTTCTTAAGACAATCGTTGCCTCTTCATCACTCATACCTGTATATGACCCCCTACTTGTTACCATCTTGTCAAAGACATCAGCAATAGATATGATCCGTGCCCCATTAGGAATCGACTCTCCAGCCAAACCATCTGGATAGCCTGAACCATCATATAACTCATGATGATGATAGACTAAGGAAATAATAGGAGCAAGAAAATTCAGTGATTTTAATATCTGCACACCAATAAAGGGATGATTCTTCAGCTCACGAAATTCATCACTATTTAATTCGGTTTCTGGTTTCAGAAGGATACCCTCCCTTATGCCAATCTTCCCAATATCATGTAAAAGGGCTGCCCTATTAATGGTATCAATTTCATCCTGAGGCAATCCCATTTCTTTGGCTATAGCTGTAGCATATTTACACACAGCATCAGAATGCGTTCGGACAAATGAATCCCTTGCTTCAATAATCAGGGTTAGTAATTTTGTTACCTCATCGCTATATTTTTGTAATTTATTGGATACATCTGCATATTCAATAGCAATAGCTGCTTGTGATGAAATTGTAGTGAGTAATTCTACATCCTGTGGATCAAAACCTGTATCAGTTATCTTGGAAGCTACGCTAAGGCTGCCAACCACTTTGCCCCTGATAGACATTGGAACACTGAGATAAGAATCCTCCACATAAATGGCTTTTTCTTCATCGCTAAGGCTTGGTTCGTCCTTGACATTATTTATAACTACCGGGGTATTATTTTGAATTACCCTGCCAGCGATACCCTGACCCAGAGATAATTTTTCCTCTTTTTCCTGTTCCATATAGGTTAAGCCATAAGAGCCTGTTATCTTGATGATATTTTCCGGAGGAAGAAGTGATGAATAATAGGACTTTTTTACCCGCATAACCTTTGCCGTAAGCTCTAACACCTGATTAATCAGGTTTTTAACCTCAACCATGGAGGTCATTCTATTTATAGCGTGAACAGCGGAAAGCTGAAGTGCCCGCCTTTTTATCTCTTCAAAGGAACTTGTATTTTCGAGGAAAATGCCTATCTGATTTGATAAAATAGAGAGAAATCTTTTGTCATCTTCGGAAAACCCATCTGAGGATAGTTTGTTAAAAAACTCCATAATCCCTTTTACCTTTCCATCCTCAACAATAGGGGCAGCAATTATCTCTTTTACAGATACCTCAGAGAAGGGGATAAATCTATTATCCTGCCGCGTATCATCAATGATTAATATTTCATTATGACTGGCTACCCAACCTATGGTTCCCTCATCTGGCTTAAATTTAAGGGACTTAAATAATGCCTCAGATATTCTCTTTTTGCCCTGACCAACCTTGGCCACAAACTTGCCTGAATCCTCATCCCACAGGTATAAAAATCCCAGCTCAGATTTAATTACATGATTGGCAATATTTATGGAATTAGCCAGAATATCCCTTGGATTTGTACTCAGGCTCATCTTAGATGCAATCTCCTGTAAGCCTTCAAGTTCGTCAACCTTTTTCTTGAGCATACCATACAACCGTGCATTTTCCATAGCTATTGCTGCTGCCTGAGCAATAGACATAAGCAATCGAAGCTCTTCTTTGGAGGGTGTATAGGGTTGCATGGAGGCGATAAGTAATATTCCAACCTCATGCTCTTTGGCAATCAAGGGCAATAAAACAAGGGATTCTGCATTCATATTGCTTATAATCGGTTTTATATCTGAGATACTCTCTACAGTTTGCAGAACAATTGGCCTGCGACTGGTAAAGGGTAGCCTTAATACCTCTTTTAGCCTCTCATTCAAGATTATTTCATCCAATGGTTTTATACCTGTCTTAAATCCAGAATAAGCAATTACTTGTATTGTATTTGATCTGGCATCTATGGTATTTATGGTAAGCATGGCATCAGGGATTAATGCTGTTACCCTATCTAATATTTGTTTCAAGACCTCTTGAAGATTAAGCACAGATGATAATGCATTGCTTATGACATAAAAGGTGGATAGCTCGGATACCCTTTGTACAGTTATTTCATAAAGTCTGGCTGTTTCAATAACCATAGAAATCTCGTTGGCTATGGTACAGAGGAAATTTAGATTAGTTTCAGTAAAATTCTCATGGCCTACCTGATTACTGATATTGATAACCCCAATCAGCTTATTTTTTATCTTTAATGGGGCACACATAGCATCCTTAACATGTTCTCTTTGTTGAACCGTGGCAAAGCGGGAATCCTTTACCTTGCCTATGAGCAGGAGTGGCTCTTCTTTTTCTGCTACCCAGCCGGCAATACTTCCATCCCCGGGTCTTTTTCTGGTGGTTCTTATGATCTCTGCGGATAATCCCTCAGCTACTCGAATATTCATATCCCCGGAGGTCTCATCAATAAGCATGATAGAGCCATTTTTAGCATCAAACATCTCTATCCCTTTCTTTAAGATAAGCCCCAGAACCTCCTGACAGCTTCTACCCTCATTAATGGTTTTGCTTATCTCATAGAGAAGGGCAAGGGCTGACGCAGCATTCTTCAACTCTTTATAGAGCTTGGCTGATTTAAGGATCATTGCTGCCTGGGAGGCTAAGATGCTTAATATCTTTTCATCCTCTTTATCAAACTTATCCTCCTTATTAAATACATTGATCACACCAAGAATATCCTTTTTCCAGAGGAGGGGTACGCTCAAGCAATTTTTCAATTCAGTCTTAAAGGGATTAATAAATCCTGTTTCATGGCTCAAATCAGGGATATTTTTGAGAACCCCTTCCTTTGCTACAAACCCTATAATCCCTTCACCCATCTTTAATCGTATCTCACCTGTCTTGTCCTCGTATGGGTAGATGGTTTTGCAAACAATATCCCCGGAAAGGTCATCTATCAACCAGAGAGACCCCTTTTCCACACCAGTAGCATGAACACAACCCTCAATAAGGGTATTTATCTGTTCATCTAATTCAATCTTAGAGGTAATGGATTGTTCTATTTTGTACAAGGCAATAGAGGATGTTATCTCTTTGTGCAGGGCTTCTTTGGTTACCCCATACAATCTTGCATTTTCAAGGGCAGAGGCAGCCTGTGTACCCAATATGGATAGTATCTCTATCTCTTCTTTTGAGAAGATTCTTGGGGTAGATGAGAAGAATTCAATCACCCCGATAACCTCATTTCTTACCTTTAAGGGTATGCCCAGATATGATTTGAATCCCTGTTCAATTATCCATATAGGCAAATTTAATCTCTGTTGCAGGTTATCAACAGGCAAGGGGATTTTTCCTTGAACTATCATTTTCCCCAAAAACTTTTCCTCTTCTTGTTCTATTTCAGATAAAGAAAAATTAATACCTATGGCTGATTTTGGAATTAGTCTTTCCTTTTTGTCCACTATCTCTACCAGACACGCAGACACCTTTGCCAATTTTATTCCGGCTCCAGGAAGAAGTTCAAATACCTCTTCCAATAAAAGGGTTGAGGTCAAGCTCATAGATATTTCTTGAAGGTTGGCTAACTGATCTGCCTTTTCCTTTGACCTCTGCTCTTCCTTCCTGACCCTTAAAAGAATAAGGTTGTGAAGAACAAGAAGCACAACCAGAAAAAAGATAGACATGATAAGGAAGGTCAGGTTTCGAATAAAGAATCCAGCAAATATGGACAAACCAATAGCAGTTATCCCTACAGACCAATTAAGTAATCTATCAAACTTACTCAATTCATTTTTGGTGGTCTTTTTAAGATAAACATGTTTTCTTAAATGTTGAAGAAATAAAGTGATTTGTTCTAAGATGGGTTTCATATTTTGTCCTCAATTTTTCTGCCTCTGGCTGAATGGCAACAAATAATAATAAATTATAAGTAACTACTCAGGTAAAGGAATTCACCACGGAGAACACATAAGTTGATAGGTTGATAGGTTGATGAGTTTATAGGTTAAAGGAACACAGATCCATAATTCATAAACATTTCCTATCAATTCATCCACTTATCAACCCATCAACTATTCAACTTATCAACTTTTTGTGTCTTCGTGCCTTTGTGGTGAGTAGTTACC
>MNYI01000049.1 GCA_001873945.1 Candidatus Desantisbacteria bacterium CG2_30_40_21 | reverse complement strand
TCCAAAGAATTGGCTGAGGCACTTATTCAGAAGAAACAGGATTGTCCCAAGATAAACATACTGGTATTAACCGACCCGATTAACAGAATCTACGGGAATATGGAACCTGAATTTTTTTGTCGCATGAAAGATGCAGGGATTGGGATTGTTTTTACCGACCTTTCTTTGATGAATGATAGCAACCTCATCTACAGCCTACCCGTAAACATGCTTGGCACTTGTTTTGGAAGAATTTCATGGATAAACAAACTACTGGATAAATCTTTCCTGCCAAATATTATGGACATTAATAGTAAACAGATGAGTTTGCGTCAAGTGGGACGGCTGCTTTTTTTCAAGGCAAACCATCGCAAGGTAATAATTGTTGACGGACACCAACAAGGGGGTAGCACCTCCGGCAGGGATGTCCCTACATCTGCCGGTGATTGGCAAATGCTGGTGACTAACTTTAATCCGGCTGATGGTAGCTCAGCCAATTCAAACTGTGGATTATTTGCCTCTGGAGATATTGCTCTGGCTGGGCTACCCCATTAATGCCATAATTAGAATTGCTGTAGGGAGACACAGGGCAAACCGTACCCTAAATTTGTTTTTTCCGATACAGGCAAGTAGGCTGTTGGACATATTCCGTGGCCAGAGTTCACTATATATTGGAGAAAATGCGCCATAATTAGAATTGCTGGCGATATCACAAATTGATTTGACATTATGGCATAAATATGATATACTCCCTTAATTCCATGCAGTTAAGTCGTCAAGAAAAAATAACTTGTCCAGTCGTGTCACCGATTCATCTTGGCTGGCTTCGTTGTTCGTCGCTTACATACAGTAGTATGCTCGCTTCTCACGCCTTGCCAGCCAAGCAACCCAGTGACTCTTGGTGGACAACTTATTTTTTCTTGACTCCTAAGAGGGATGATGATGCTGATAGATAATTATCAACGGCAGGTTAATTACCTGCGGATTTCCATTACAGATATGTGTAACTTGCGATGTCTTTATTGTCAACCAAAACCGGAAGCAGGCTGGAAGATTCATCGGGAGATTCTGAGGTATGAAGAGATTATCAAGCTTGCCTCTTTGATGGTTCAATTGGGGATTAAACGCATTCGGGTTACCGGTGGTGAGCCATTGATTAAGAAGGATGTCCTCCTGTTGATCAAGGGATTGGCAAGAATTGATGGGCTTGAAGAATTGACATTGACAACTAACGGGACAAAGTTAGCCCAATTTGCTGAGCAATTGAAAGAAAACAAAGTGGATAGAATTAACATCAGTCTGGACTCCTTAAACAGGGAACGATATTCATCGATTACTGGTGGTGGAAATCTGGAGGATGTGCTTGCTGGTATTGATGAGGCATTATCCGTGGGATTGGTTCCGCTAAAGATAAATATGGTGGTGATGAAAGGAATCAATGACGATGAGGTTGAATCATTCGCCAGATTAACACTTGACAAGCCTGTGATTGTCCGATTCATTGAGTTTATGCCCATCAGTCAGCAGGGAGTGGAATGGGATGAAAGGTATTTGCCAGCATATATTTTGAAGCAAAGGCTATCGTCGAATTTTGAGATAATAAAGTGTAATAGTGTATCTCACCCTGTCCCTCTCCCCAAAGGGCGAGAGGATAATAGTGTGCATGGTAATGGTCCGGCAGAATATTACCAGATAAAGGGGGCTGTTGGAAATATTGGATTTATTTCACCCATTAGCGATCACTTTTGCGTAAGTTGTAATCGTTTGAGACTTACACCAGACGGACACTTGCGGCTTTGTCTGGGACAAGATGCAGAGGTTGACTTAAAATTACCTCTGCGACAGGGTGCCACGGATGAGGAATTGCAAAGGATTATAACTCAGGCTGTCTGGAATAAACCGGCTGGACATCAATTTCAATTAGATAGACCAACAGGTCGGCAGATGGTAGCCATTGGAGGATAAGATGATTGGCAGTGTAGTTTCTGTTAATATCAGCAAAAATAAGGGTGAGCGGAAAAAGCCCGTCAATCAAGTATGGGAGTTGGTAGAGGGTTGTGGGCTAAAAACCGATGGCCATGCCAATCTTATTCCCCATGCTCAAAATGAAAATTCACACCGACAGGTAAGCCTGCTGGCAGAAGAATCCATTGAAAAGATGCGACAAGTCGGACTTGATGTGAAAGCCGGTGATTTTGCCGAGAATATCACTACAAGCGGTATTTCCCTGCTTTCACTAAAGGTAGGCGATCAGCTCAAGATAGGGAATGAGGTGCTTTTGAAGATAAGCCAGATTGGTAAGGTATGCCACAACAGATGTGCTATTTATTATCAGGCAGGCGATTGCGTTATGCCTAAAGAAGGGATCTTTGCTGAGGTGATAAGAGGAGGGAAGATTATGGTTGGGGATGTGGTATGTGCTTTGGGGGCAAATTATATTGACCACACCCCTGGTATCAATTGTCCACAATAACTACACACCCCATCCTTAATAAAATACTCTAAGATAGTGAATCCAAATCTTCTAATAAGAAGTTTATTGCAATTTCCACAATAGGTATGCCCACCTGGATGACCAGGGATATTGCCAATATAAACATATTTCATCCCAACCTTAATGGCTGTATTCCTCAATGCCTCCATAATAGCTGTTGGTGTTGGGGAAAGGGCTTTTAATTTATGATATGGATAGAATCGGGCAAAGTGAAGAGGGACATCTTTTCCTAATTCATCCCTGATCCATTTACACATGCGTTCTACATCCGCAACATTATCGTTATAGGTTGGGACAACGGTATTGGTAATCTCTATGTGGACACCCTCTTTTTTTAATACCTTCAATGACTCAAGAACCGGGGCAAGCCTTCCTGCGGACATTTCATAATAATATTTTTCTGTAAATCCTTTTAGGTCAATATTTGCTGCATCTAAATACAGGCATAGTTTCTTTAATGGCTCCTGACTTATAAACCCATTTGAATGGTAAACATTTCTTAATCCATTCTTTTTTGCCGTTTGGCTAATGTCCAGCATATATTCAAAAAATACCGTTGGTTCTGCATAGGTATAGCCTATTGCCTGACATTTATTTTTGATAGCCTTGTCAACAACCATTTTTGGGGTAAATTGAAAGTTTGTGGTTTCCTCAGGACTACTTTGTGATATTTGCCAATTCTGGCAATATTTACACCTGAAGGTACAACCAGCCGTAGCCACAGAAAGACACTTGATCTCAGGAAGGAAATGGAATAAAGGATTTTTTTCGATTGGATCCACATGTACGGCACAGGGATTAGCGTAAGCCATGGTAATAAGCTCACCATTTTTGTTTTCTCTTACCTGGCAACGCCCCCTCTCACCCTGAGAAAGTGAGCATTGAAATGGACAAAGGAGACAAACAAGATTATTGCCTTCTCTCGTATAAAAAAGTGCTTTATGGGGAGAAACGAATCCCTTCGTAGGGATAGCACCCCTAGCAGCCAGAACCGAGGTACTCGTTTGGGCAAGGGACAAGGATGCAATCGTTCCCATGCTTGCTGAAAGCGTTGCCATGCAGGTAGTTTTAAGAAAATCTCTTCTATTCATCTTTGTAATGGACCCTAACTGCCTGCCTTGACATTAGTCTCCCCCTCCGCATCCCCCGTGTGTCTAACTTTCCAGTTTGACATTAGGCTTAACCCTGAGTACCCTTTGTTCAAATTCCTTTGGATTTGGCGATCTGGCAAGGGCTTCCTCATAAGACACAATATCATCCTTGACTAATTCTACCAGATCCTGATCCAGTGTGCGCATTCCATACCCACCACTTGCCTGGATAATAGAATACATCTGATGTGCCTTACCCTCTCTAACCAATGCCTTTATGGCTGGCAAAGCAATCATGATCTCAAAGGCAACAGCTCTTCCTTTACCACTTATTTTAGGAATAATGGTTTGAGAGACAATAGCCTGAAGGGTAACGGCAAGCTGTAGTCTTACTTGTTGTTGTTGTTCAATGGGAAAGACATCGATGATACGATCAATTGTTTGAACCGCATTATTTGTGTGCAATGTAGCAAAGACGATGACCCCTGTTTCTGCAGCAGTAATAGCTGAAGCCATGGTTTCTAAGTCCCTCATTTCACCTACCAGAATAACATCAGGGTTTTGACGCATGACATGCTTGAGTGCCTCAGCAAAAGAAGGGGCATCAACCCCTACCTCCCGTTGATTAATGACACTTAAACGGTCAATATGAACAAATTCTATTGGGTCCTCAATAGAAACGATATTTGCCTTGCGGTTTGAGTTGATATGATCAATCATAGCAGCTAGTGTAGTTGATTTTCCTGAGCCTGTGGGACCGGTAACAAGAATCAGTCCCCTTGGAATTAAGGATAATTGTTTTAATACTGCGGGTAGCTTGAGTTCATCAATTGTTTGAATCTTAAATGGAATCATCCGGATAGCTGCCCCAATACAACCCTGTTGCTGAAAGACATTAACCCTGAAACGAGCAATACCCGGCATAGTATAAGACATATCAAGTTCAAGGTGTTCTTCGAATCTTTGTTGTCTTTCTTCACTCATTATAGAATAAAGTAGTGATTTTGCCTTTTCTTGGGTTAATGGAGGGAACATATCCGCCCGTTTGATTTTTCCATTTATCCTGAAAAATGGTGGCTCGCCTGCCCGAATATGTAAGTCTGAACCATCTGCCTTAATCAATTCCTGAAGTAAAGAGTCAAAACCATAATCTTCGTAAGTGGTCATTAAAATCTCTCTTTAGGGGGTCTGTCACAAAATAAATGTGTCACATCGAGATTGCCGATTCGATAGACGAGATGAAACGGCAACCGAATGTATACTCAAGTGGGGCATAAATTGCGTTTTTCGCTGGTCTTAATCAACGATAGCTGTGTTGTTCAGGTGAGCAATAGTACACTATTGCTCACCTTCACGCCTTGCTCTCCTTGATTAATCCTCACCGAAAAAATCGCAATTTATGCCCCACTTGAG
>MNYI01000217.1 GCA_001873945.1 Candidatus Desantisbacteria bacterium CG2_30_40_21 | reverse complement strand
AAGCCAGAATGACAAGGAGAAGAAGGATCCTGTCGATTCTTGACAGGCAGGGACAGGCTAAGCCAGAATGGACAAGAAGTCCATGCCCTTTGTGATCTGTCATTCCCGCTTGTCGGGAATCTTTCTTTGTTGGGTACATCAGATGTGATCGGATAAGAAGAAGGATTCTGGACAAGCCAGAATGACAAGGAGAAGAAGGATCCTCTTTAATGCAAACAGATATTTTTATTATCTACACCCTCCCTATTTCTCTCCGTGGTGACTGTCAAGTGGTTATTCCAAGGGACCAATTGTATTCCATTCCCTGTATTAAATATTTTGAGCGAGGGGAAAGAGATGTATTTACCGAGGGAAGGAAACTTCTGATTGAATTCATCGAAAAAAGGATGATGCTAACGAAATTTCAACGCGTTATTTGATTCTTGGACAATACCAGAAGGCATTAGAGTTACTTAACCAGGGATTAAAGATTGCAAGAGAGATTGGAGATGAACAGGGTGAAGGTGTTTGTCTTGGCAATCTTGGAACGACTTATCAGAATTTAGGACAATTTGACAAGGCAATTGGGTATTCTCAACAGGCATTAGTTATTGATGAGAGGTTTTTTGGCAAAAAACATCCTGCTGTGGCAAGAGACTTGAACAACCTGGGTAGTGCCTGGCATACCCTTGGCGATTTACGACAGGCAAAGGAATATTTTCGTAGGGCATACTTAATGTTTCGTGATTTTTTTGGTGACCAACATCCACATACTAAGATAGCTAAAGGATGGCTGGATAGGTGTTAATAATTTCCCGGCAATAATAGTTTTTGCAAAAAACAAGGGACACTATCGAAGACCCGGTTGAGTATAGATTAAAGGGGATAAACCAAATCGAGGTCAAACCGGCAATTGGCTTAGATTTCAAAACTATTTTGCCTTCTATATTAAGACAGGACCCTGATGTTATTCTGATAGGCGAGATACGGGATGAAGAAACGGCAAAAGTAGCGATTGATGCCGCATTAACCGGACATCTGGTATTTGCTACATTACATACCAATGATGCCGTAAGTACCATTATTCGCCTGCTTAATTTAGGGATTAAGGGACAAACGAAACATCACAGACAAGAATGTCTGTGCTACACTTTTTGTCCCTTGATGTCGGGGATTAGGGGGGTAGAAAATATCCAGCAAAATTAAATGCGTTCGTCCTTGGGGACTGCCCTTGTCAATGCCGTTCTTTTCCCCCTTTAATCCCAATAGTAATCCTGTGTGTTAGTCCCAAATCATCATGAGGAACAAAAGCATAATCCAGATGGTATTCTCCTATCTTAAAACCCATCCCTCCGCTAAAAGAAACCATATTTTCAGGGTTTGTCTCATAGCCAGCCCTGAGAATCATTATCTGTCCAGAAATATATTCTATCCCGGCAGCAATAAATGGCTTTTTTTCGTCAAAACTAACACCGTCCATGGTGATCAACAGGGTATCGATTGGCTTATAAGTCATGCCTATTCTTTGGATCAAAGGAATTTTATATTCCCCCTTATTGGGGTTGTAGTCCTTTATTCTGCCACCTATATTTTGAATACTTGCTCCAAGCCAAATATACGATAATGATCGACACATCAGCCCTACATCTACTGCATTGGTACTTGTTTTATTCCATGGATTGTTTTCGGAGATATACTTCAAGCCTGCCCCAACCGACATTTTTTGGGTTACCTGATAACCATAAGAAAGCCCTGTGCTAAAATTATAAACCCTGAATCTACCAGTAGCCGTGCCAGAGCTGTTTCTTTCTATAATATCCTGTGTATGCAAAGAGGTTATTCCCATGCCTATTGTATGTCCATTCTTTAAGGGATAAACCAGACCACCACACTCAAGCCCTATATCCTCAAGCCAGCTGATATGGGTTAGAGATGCCTCGGTATGCTCAATAAATCCCAGCCCGGCAGGGTTATAATAAATAGCTCCAACATCATCTGCCAGCCCACAAAAAGCCTCTCCCAATCCAGCTGATCTGGCATCAACCCCTATTTTCAAAAATGTTGTACCTGATGATTTAGCTGCGGCATCAAGAGAAATGATCATACATAATAAAATGATTGTATGCCGCATGTGTTCCCTCCTATGTCGTACCTGCCCTCTTATATTGCAACAGAACCAAGTAATCCTTTAATCGCCTCAACATTTCTTGTTGAAGCACCCTGATTTTCCTCTACAAGCCTCTTGCCGGCAAGCCCTCTTTCAGACATTTCATCTGGATTTTTCAGGAGATATATAATCGATTCTGTCAATTCTGCGGCAGAGGAGACCTGTATGGCTGCATTACAGGCAATCAACAATTTAGATGCCTCCTGATAATTGTTTATATGTGGACCAAACAAAACCATCTTGCTCAAAGCAGCAGGTTCGATAATATTGTGTCCACCCACAGGAACAAATGTTCCACCCACTATAGCCACAGAGGAAATGGCATATGCCAGATTAAGTTCTCCTATAGTATCAAGAATAATTACTGAGGATTTTCCTCCCCTTGTCCGCAAGCTATAGGAAAGATTCTTTTTACTGAGAGCATTCTTGATAAATTCAATCCTCCTGAGGTGTCTGGGAGCAATAATTAGAACAGCATCTGGTATTTGTTGTATCAAGAGTTGATACGCATTAATTAATACGGTCTCTTCTCCCTCTCTGATACTCCCTGCAACAATAATTGGCAACATATCCGGGATTTCAATCTCTCTCTGAAATCTCTTTATCACCTCAAGAGTGGGAATAACTACACCTGTATCAAATTTGGCACTGCCGGTAACCATTATCTTTTCAGCTGGTGCACCAAGAGAGTTTATCCTCTGGGCATCCATTTCTGTCTGCATACAAAACAGGTCAACCTGTTCAAGAGGTTTTTTGAATAATCCCTTAAGTCTTTGATACCCAACGATACTCTTGTCAGATATTCTGCCATTAACAATAATAACCCTTGTCCCTCTTTTTTTTGCCTGTAATATTAAATTTGGCCATAACTCTGTTTCGGCTATAACTAATATCTTTGGATTAATTATCCGCAATACCCTTTTTACCACTATGCTTAGATCAAGAGGGAGATAAATCACCCCCATTACAGATAATTTTCTGGCAATATCTGCACCTGTAGTCGTAATGGTTGAGATGAGAATGGAATATTCAGGAAATTCAGCCTTTAATGAAATAACCATTCTGGATATACCCATTACCTCACCCACAGATGCTGCATGAACCCAGATAATCTTTTTTCCCTTAAAAATATTTTGAACTCGCTTGGGTAAAAAGCCAAGCCTTTGCAGAATGCCATGGCGAAGATAACACAGGATGGGAATGAAAAATAGATGCAAAAGTAAGTTGTATGGTAGATGCATGTGTTGCCCCTTGTTAAGGTAGGACAGACATTCCTGTCTGTAATTCTTCTATTTCGATGTTCAAGTATATGTAGACAATAATTCCATAGAACATTGAAATTGACGGCATTTGAATTCTCCTTCTCAATTATTTTTATTTCTCTGTGTTCTCTGTGGTTAATCTGTCTGTCTTAGCAGCGAAAGATCCACTACCTGCAGGAATAATGATTCAATGCCATGCAATAAAGCCAGTCTATTCCTGCGAAGGTCAGGAGCTTCAACCATAACCATCACGGTATCAAAAAAGCTGTCAATATCACCTCGTAAGCCAGAAAGTATTCTTAGTGCCTCAAAGTAATCTTTCTTTTCAACCAATGCCTTTACGGTTTCTTTAATTCCACAAATGGACTGATATAGCTTGCGTTCAGATTCTTCCTTAAGCATTGATTCATACACCTTATCATCCCTTACCAATGGTTCTGACCTTAAGATATTCATCACCCGCTTGAACGAAACACTTAACGGCTCAATATCAGGCATCTTTCGTATCTCCTCAAGGGCTGTAACGCGTAACAGGGCATCTGACGGAGATGAGGAATCAACCTCTAATGCCGCTGCTACAGTATCTGCCGCAAATCCCATGGTCGTTAGTGTATATTCTAATCGCTGCTTCAGAAATCTCATTACCTCAAGAGTTATCTCCTTTTGTGCATGGCAACAACCGCAAGCCTCTTCTACTAACAGCAAGAGATTAATGGGCATGGAATTTTTGAGAATAATATTTATTATCCCCTGAGCCTGCCTCCTCAAGGCATAAGGATCTTCTGAACCTGTAGGGATAAGCCCTACCTGAAAGCAAGCAACAATGGAATCTATTTTATCCGCTATGCTAAGGATAGCACCTATGAGTGTTTCCGGAACATTATCATCAAATGACTTTGGCAGATAATGCTCCTTGATAGCTATGGCCACACCCTCTGACTCATTATCAGCTAAGGCATAATAATATCCCATTATCCCTTGAAGGGTTGGGAATTCACCCACCATCTCTGTCAAAAGATCAGCCTTACAAAGCCATGCAGCCTGTTTTACGCTTTCTATATCTATTGAAATGGGATCAATCCCTTCATCGATAACCTTTGTGCCTTTGTGCCTTTGTGCCTCTGTGCCTTTATTAAGCTCTTTGGCAATCCCCTCTGCAATCTCTACAATCCTCTGCGTTTTTTCATATAATGTGCCTACCTTTTCTTGCCAGACAACCTTTTTCTGTTGTTCTACCCTTTCGTCAAGTGAAACCTTGCGGTCTGAATTCCAGAAAAAAGCAGCATCAGATAGCCTTGCCCTCAATACCCGTTCATTGCCCTCTCGAACAATGTCTGGGGAATTAGTTGTATTGGCTACAACCAGAAAATATGGCAGGAGAGCATTATCATCCATAACTGGAAAATACCGCTGATGCTCACACATGGATGTAATCACTACATCCTGGGGAAGAGACAGGTATTTCTCATCAAATCCCCCTGCAAGAACCACTGGATACTCTACCAGACACGCAACCTCATCCACAAGGTCATTAAAAGCATCTGTGTTAAAGGTTGAGCCCTTACCATCTTCTCCCCTTTTTTGCCTCTGCATCTCTTCCTGAATCCCGGAGACAATCATCTGCTTGCGTTTGTCAACATCAACAATCACAAATGCCTTTTCCATGGATGAGACATATTCCTTGGGATGAGAGATGGTGATTAAAGATGGAGCTAAAAACCGATGCCCATAGGTTATATTGCTTGAGAAAATACCCTTGCCAGAAGTGCTGCCTCCCAGTTCAAAGGGGATTACCGCATTATCAAGCAATGCCAATATCCACCGTATCGGCCTGGCAAAACGAATCTCTTTATTTCCCCAACGCATGGACTTAGGGAAATTAACCCCAATAATCAATCCGGGAAGGTTTTCCTGTAATACCTCTATGGCAGGTTTACCTACAATATGTTTTTCTACACACAGATACTTACCCTTTGGTGTAGTTTTTATCTTCAGGTTTTCTATGTTTGTTCCTTGAGATCTTGCAAACCCCTCAGCCGCCTTTGTAGGGTTTCCCTGCGTATCATAGGCTGCGGTTTTAGGCGGCCCCAGCACCTCAATATCTGTATCTTCTTGAGATGCAGCAACCCCTCTGACAAGAATAGCCAATCTTCGCGGTGTACCATAGGTATTAATCCCCTCAAAGCCTATTTGTTCCCCACAAAGCAAGGATTGCATAGCCTCTCTTATCTGTTTCAAGCCGGGCTGAATATAACCTGCTGGTATCTCCTCAGTGCCAATTTCTAATAATAGATCGGGCATATTGTGTCTCCTTTGTGAAATATACTTGTATTATTAGTTCGTGTGTTAGTATCGCACAAACCGATGTTATGCGTTTGTCCTTTTTGTTTCATCATAGTGAGTGATAATATTATCATGCAACCTTCTGTAGGGCGTAGACTACGAAAAATACGAAAAATAATAACATTGCAGAGCTTTTCGCGTTTTTCGTGCCTTTCGTAGTTATGTCTTAAAAATCACAGATTATGCTCTTCTTGAGTATATTTATAATTTTTGTGTCTTTGTGCCTTTGTAGTTAATCCCGATTGCACAGGTCGTATAATTGTGTTTTTAGAGCGATGCCAAAGCCATCAACGGAAACCCCATCTCTTCCCTTCCCTTTATATAAGCAGCCGCACATTTCTTGGCAAGATTTCGCACCCTGGCGATGTAGCCAGTTCTTTCCGTCACACTTATTGCCCCACGTGCATCCAGCATATTAAAGGCATGTGAGCTTTTCAGGCAAAAATCATAGGCAGGAAACGGCAGATTTTCCTTGATACACGCAAGAGATTCCTGCTCATATTTCTCAAAAAGCCCAAACCACATCTCAGTATCAGCCTTTTCAAAATTATATCTTGAAAACTCAACCTCGGTTTGGTGATGCACCTGACCATATTTTATTCCATCTGTCCAGTCTATGTCAAATACAGAATTCTTTTTTTGAATATACATGGTTAGTCTCTCTAATCCATAGGTTAGTTCTACAGACACAGGGGAAAGGGATAATCCGCCTATATTTTGAAAATAGGTAAATTGGGTTATCTCCATCCCATCAAGCCATACCTCCCAGCCCAAGCCAGAGGCACCAAGCGTAGGGGATTCCCAATCATCCTCTACAAACCTGATGTCATGCTCATCTGGATTTATTCCAATTTTTATCAAGCTCTGGAGGTAGAGATCCTGAACATTGTCAGGTGATGGCTTCAGGATAACCTGAAATTGATAATAGTGTTGCAAACGATTGGGGTTTTCTCCGTATCTGCCGTCAGTGGGTCTTCTTGATGGCTCAACATATGCTGCTTTCCATGGTTCTGGTCCAAGAACCCGCAAAAATGTGTGTGGATTAAATGTCCCTGCCCCAACCTCAATATCATAGGGTTGAGCCAGCAAACACCCTTGATTACTCCAGAATGTCTGGAGACTTAAAATTATATCCTGAAAATTCATGAAATTACTCCTTATCATTATTGTTTATCGGTAATTTTATCATAATTTTCTGCTATTGTCAAGAAAAACAAATTTCCCTATCCGGACATACCTTTTCCCCCAACCACCCGTATAGCCGCCTCTCCATAAACAGGACATTTATTTTCACAAACCCCACAGCCTATACAGTTCTTCTTGTTAATCACAGGTCTTTTTTTGGTATCCAGATTTATGGCGTTATATAGGCATTGTTCATCACATATCATACAAAGTTTTCCTTCATTGTAGGCAAGGCATTTTTCTGTATTTATCACAGCCATACCAATTTTTGTCTTTCTCTTTTCATTCAGAGTAAACTTTTGGATTGCTCCAGAAGGGCAGATTTGTCCACATAAGTTGCAAAAATCTTCACATGCCCCAATCCTTGGTATTAGCCTTGGGCTGCCAAGACCAATCAAGCCTGAGCCAAAAAAATCAGGGACAAGCCCATGGCTGGGACATACCTTTGTACATGCCCCGCAGCGGATGCAAGCAGATGTGAATCTATCCTCTGGTAATGCCCCGGGCGGACGGATGAGGTATTTGTCCTGATTATGGGGAATTAATCGAATCACTAAGTTTGAAACAATTCCAGAAACTATAGCAATTATTACCCCCCTACGAGTTACATCTATTTTCTCCACCTTTGTGCCTTTGTGCCTCTGCATTTTCAAATGAAAGCAAATAGCACCTTGAGGACAATTATGTTGACACCTGAAACAAAGCAAACAATTATCCTGCTTAAGATTTATCCAGCACACTTGTTGACATCTTCCACATTGGGTACAGGCAGATGATACTTGCCGCTGGATCCTTTTGTATCTGGAAAACAAAGACAAGAGTCCGCCGAGGGGGCAGAGCGATTGGCACCATGCCCTGCGGAAGAATAAAATGATCATGACCGTAACAATGGTAATAATAAGATATGGGGTGTATCTCCATGGGGTCAGGATAAAACAGAAAAGCCTTTGCATCAGGCAAAGTGGTTCTATGTGCCATAAAAATGGGAAACAAAGAACAAGCCCGATAAGTAGATAATACTGCAGTCCTGTCGATATACAGACTAAATGCCTTGGAAACAGGAGGTTGGTGTACTCAAGCATACAGCCCAATGGACATACCCAGCCACAAAATACCCGTCCAAAAAGTAGTGTCAGCCCAATTAAGATAATCCCGTGAACAAAAAAAGCACCGGTTAAGAGAAGAAAGGGAGAAAATTGTGGAAATATTGTCACTAATCCTCCCAGAGACAGAGGATAGGTGATGTAGCAAATCAATGCAATAAAGATGATGAAGATTATAGCCTGAAAAATCCTGCGGATATACAACATTATCTATTTCCATCCTATGAGTTTATGAATCTGAGGGATTAACCTGACGGTGGTCAGTCTTTTTGCAGCATAATCATGGAACCCAAAAAGTCTTTCCTGATTTTCCATAAGTTTTCCGTTCTTCATAGCTGGTTGAATAACCAGAGGAATATTTCTATCTACGCCCATTACAATGTCAACTGCTATGGATATTTCATTCATAATTGTCTCATCTGTAACCACTACCTTAACAAATAGATCTTTTTCCTTTGCTATCCTTAAGAATTCTCGATGTTCTTTTGGAATATCTTCCTCTCCGGTAAAGCTCGGCAGTTTAATATCCGCAGACACAATATCAATCCATGGAAGTATCAATGCCAACTGTTCTGGCAGGGTAGCATTTGTTTCTATATATATCTTGCACCCCTCACTTTTCAAGATGGGAAGAAGCATTTTTAAGTAGTCAATCTGCAGGAGAGGTTCTCCACCAGTAACAGAAACAGTGGTTGAAAACAAGCCATAACTCTTTATCGTTTCTATGGTTTCGGTTAAAGTTACAGGATTATTCCGATAGTCATTATCCTCTATCTTGTATTTTTGTGGAATTTCAAGGGCATAATTTGTATCACAATTTTTACAAGAAAGATTACATCCGGCAAGCCTCAAAAATATCTGTCCTTCCCCTATCCATAACCCTTCCCCTTGTATGCTCTTAAATATTTCTACTATATTACCCTTTGGCTCAATCATTTGATATGCTCCATTTTGATAAATGTTCGTAACTACTCAGATATTTATCCTTAACATCAATAAACTTCTTGACAAAATAGTGATAATGTTTTATACTTGTTGCCATGCTCTAAGCATGCGTATGGAGATTGTAAGGAGGTATAAAATTGGGCAGCGTTATTAAGAAAAGAAGAAAAAAAATTCGCAAGCATAAGTATAAAAAACTCTTAAAACGAACAAAATTTCAGAGACGAAATAAATAGTTTGTAGGGGCATGGAAATCGTGCCCCTAAGATTAAGGGATAGGGTTCAACAATAAATGATTGGAGGGTTGCACATTCTCTGTTTCTTCTTGGGAAAGGTGGACGCTAAGAGAGCAGGTGTAATACCTGCCCCTACGGCGAGATGTAATCCGTTGGTAAGGCAGAGGTATGTTATCTTCCATACCTCGTGTGTCGAATATTTCCAAGCTATAATCAACAATTACTGGTGCCGGGAGCGGGACTCGAACCCGCACGGGTTACCCCATACGCCCCTCAAGCGTACATGTCTACCAATTACACCATCCCGGCATGATTTGAATATATTAGCAATAATTGACGGAAAAGTCAAGTGTTTTTTTGCTATTGACAATAAATTGTTGATTAATTAGTGCAAAGTGTAAATTTGATGATATTTAAGGAGGAAATGAAGGATGAATATATTTAAGACAACCTTTCTGCTTACAGGATTAACGCTTTTGTTAATTTTTGTAGGCAACACACTTGGTGGAAATGGAGGAATGGTTATTGCCCTTGGCATGGCAATTGTCATGAACTTTGTTAGCTATTGGTTTTCAGATAAGATAGTTTTAGCCATGTATAGAGCCAAAGAGGTAAACTATGCAGATGCACCTAAACTTTATCAAATAGTTACAAAACTCACCCAACAAACAAACATGCCTATGCCTAAGGTATATATTATTCCAGAACATGCCCCAAATGCCTTTGCCACAGGTCGCAACCCGCAACATGCGGCTGTAGCTGTAACAGAGGGAATCCTTAACCTGTTAAACAATGATGAATTAGAAGGGGTTCTGGCTCATGAGTTGGCTCATGTAAAAAATAGAGATATTCTTATTAGCTCTATTGTAGCGATAATTGCTGGGGCAATATCTATGTTAGCCAGCATGGCAAGATGGGGAGCTATATTGGGCGGGGGACGCAGTAATGACAGAGAAGGTGGCAGTCCAATAGTATTTATTGTTATGAGCATTGTTGCCCCTATTGCTGCCATGTTGATTCAGATGGCTATTTCCAGAGCAAGGGAGTATGAGGCAGATGCTGCTGGTGCTCAAATATGCGGTCATCCTCAGTCCTTAGCTAATGCCCTGAAAAAACTCCATATTGGCACACAAAGGGTTCCAATGGAGGCTAATCCATCTACTGCCCATATGTTCATTGTCAGTCCTCTGACAGGTGGTGGAATTCTTTCCCTGTTTTCTACACACCCACCTATGGAAAAAAGGGTGGAAAAATTAGAGGCTATGGCTCAGAATATGTTGGCAAGATAGGGCATGGAACAAATGTGGAATAGTTGATAGGTTGATAAGTTGATAGGAAATGTTTATAAATTTGTGTTCCTTCAACTCATCAACCTATCAACTTATGTATTCTCTGCGTCTCCGTTACCCAAGTCGCCCCTTTTTTACCTTTTCCAACTTTTCCGTAAATTTATCCTTATTAAACTTAGATTTCCATTCTCTCATAACTGCCCAGCCAAAGAAACGAATAACATTGTTTCGCCATCCTCGATACCAGCCCCTCCATCTATTTTTAATATCGTGCAAACAAAACAGCAGATATGGAAAGGATAAAATTGTTAACCCAACCATAAACATATTCCTGAACCGATAAAACTTACCCATAATCTTTCTTGCACCCAATTGCATCTCTTCTGAACTCATAGGTTCATCAGGCGTAAACAAGGGGAAGTTTCCATCATAATATTCCCAACCAATCTCCTCTAAGGGATATACCCTTCCCTGGGCAACAAGCCTTTTTGTCAACTCTGTTTCTGGTAAAGGTGTAGTCAAAAGAACCTGAATAGTATCTATTTTTGCCTTTTTTATAAATGTTCTGAATCGTTTTACCCGCTCATTGGTGGACATCTTAAAGTTAACACCCTCTGGCACCGGGTAACCAAAGATAAACATCCCATGAATAAGAAAACCAAACTTATGAAATACATGGGTCATTTTTATCATATCTTCTGGTTTAATGCATTTGTTCATAGCCTTTAGCTCTTCTGCAATAGGGGACTCAAAACCAATTGCTACGGTATTGATCCCTGCCTCTCGCATTGCTTGAAGAAGTTCAGGATCTTTGGATCGATCTAATCGTATTTGAACGGTTATCGCTAATCTTTTTCGTATCTTCTGCTGATAATCCCGTAGCATATTACAGCATCGAATGCTTTCCTTTCTATCCTGTCCAAAAAGGTCATCCACTACAAAAAATTCTTTTGCCTTTAGTGTCTCTGTAAGATAGCTTATCTGTTCTACTAATCGCTCTGCAGAGGCAAATCGAGGCTTACCCTTAACCATACAAAATTCACAATCTGACCCACAACCCCGAATCCTGCTTATTGGATAATTATTGATTTTGGCGTATCGCACCAGAGAAAAATCAGGAATTGGAAACTTCTCAAAATCTGTAATTGGCTCCCTGGAAGGGGTACAAACAACCTTTTCATCCTTAAGATAGGCAACTCCTTTAACCTCGTTTGGTTCAATTTGAGCCTTTATACAAGTTAACAATTCCTTGATAGACTCCTCACCCTCACCAAGAATTAAATAATCTATGCTATTATTTAAGCCCTCAGCTATGTTTTTACCCACAAAGTGGTGTCCTCCAACAATTGTAGGGATACCCCAACCCTTGTATAATTTTACCACTTCATAAAGTCTGGGTATAGTGCTTGAGAGCCCGCCATAAAATGCGACTACATCCGCTGGTCTTAATTGCTGAAGGTATTCATGGTCAGGCATACCTTCACTATTTTTGGGACCATATCGCCGATAGTTATTTTCATCAATAACCTCTACATCCCATCCAACCATTTCTTTAACACTCGTAGCCACAGTCACCGGACCCAGTGCAGTAGTGTTTTTTGCTACATGGGAATAGATGTTAAAAGCTGGATATGCAGGAATTATCATCCTAAACCTGCATCTTTCTTTGGAAAATATAGCCATGAGTCATTCTCTCCTTTTCATTACTCTACTTGTAACTCGTTGCAATGATTGCAATTTTATGATTGGTGATTTTAATTGCCAATTGGAAATTTTTATTACTTAAGGGAATATTCAACAGCCAAACATTTTCCTGTCAATCCTGCAAAACTATTGTTATTATACCTTATTTTGCACATTTAAGTCAAGGAAAATATTTCAGCAGGTGAAATTAAAATCAAAAGAATTTGCGAGAATCTGTTAAATCTGTGTCATCCGCGTGCTATTCCCCAAACCAAACAATTGACAGGCATTGACCCTATTTATCTCTATCACCTTTTCCACGCTCAACCCCAGAATCTCTGCCACCTTTTTAGCCACGAACTGGACATAAGCAGGTTGATTTCTCTTGCCGCGATAAGGGTCAGGCGTTAGATAGGGACAATCTGTTTCCAGCAAGAGTCGGTTTAAGGGAATAAAATTTATCAATGGAGCAATATTTGATTTCTTAAAGGTAATTGTTCCAGTGATAGAGATGTAAAGTCCGATGTCCAATCCTGCTCTTAATACATCGATATCCCCGGAAAAGGCATGGAATACCCCTTTTTTTGGTTGTTCTTCCATCAATATTTGCAAGGTATCTTCATGTGCCTCTCGACTGTGAACAATTATAGGCAGGCTCATTTCCTTTGCCAATCCAATAAATTGTCGAAAAACCATCTGCTGAATATCCTTTGTGGATAGCATCCGATAGTAATCCAGACCAATCTCACCGATAGCCACTACCTTTTTGTGTTTGGATAGATTGACAAATTCTTTCCAGTTATCCTCGTTTAATGTAGAGGCATCATGCGGATGTAATCCTACAGCAGCCCAAATATTTTTATAAGCTTCAGATAGTTCAATTGACTCTTTGCTGGAGACTAAATTTGTGCCCACATTAATAATTGCACAAAGTCCAGCCTGCATAGCATCCTGTATCACCTGTTCCCGGTCAAGATCAAAGCTGTTATCATCCAGATGAGCATGTGTATCAATAAGTCCCATTTTGTAGCCTCCGATTGTTGTTTTTTAGTAACCGTTCACACCCTCTAAATGATAGCCGCAAGAAGGACAATCTTCGTGCTCCAGTGAACGGTTAAGGGAATCGTCATTCCTGCCCCGGTTCCCCACTTTCGTGAGGACAAGCTTCACGAGGGTAAACTCCGGCAGGAATCCAGCACATTGTTGAGCAGAAAATCCTCACTTGGCGTGATTGGTGCATAAAATGTTCTGTATTCCATAATCAAAGTTTGACCCTGAAATCCCACAACTTGCGATTTCCTCATACAAATACTTCTGAAAATCGATAAAGGTGGCACGGATATTATCGACCCTGCCCAATATTTCTCCTGCATCGTAAATGGTCTGATATTTCAGAGTCAGAAGGTTTGGCAATTTCTCCTCATCAAGATAGCAAGTTTACGACTATGATATACCAGCACATAGTCAGCGATTAACGATTTGGCGCGACCACCACCAGTTTGAATCTTACCGGCAGTAATTTTATATTCCCGCAAAACTTTTGTGCCTTCAACGACACCCCAACCGCTGGCTTTTAGCTTCTGGTCAATATATTCTGCTCTGGTTTCGGCTTCGTTCATTTTTTTGCGTCCTCTGGCTTCACGGAATAATATCTCTGTTTTGGACTTGTAAGTTTATCCGGTACCGTTGGATAAAGCAGTCCCTGCTCAAGAAGTGGTTTTAATACCTCTGAACGAAAATATTCCCTATCTGTTAAGCCTAATAATTTCTGAATTTCTCCCCTATCCTTAGGCGTTTTGCAAAACTCAAGTATTATTTTTGTCTGCTCCTCAGCTTGCGGGGTAGCTTGCGGGGTAGCTTGCTGGGTAGCTTGCGGGGTAACTTGCGGGGTAGCTTGCGGGGTAAGCGGTAAAACAAATCTAAAAATATCCTCTTCCAGGAGTTGCGGATCGTTTCCACAGTAAGCCCGGCAATACTTAAAAAGATTTCGTGTGCCGGATCCGAGTTCATCGGCTTTGCCGATTTCCTTAAAGACACGGGCAATAGAAGGATTCTTAGGAAAAGGCGTAAGGTGCTCAGGGTTGATCAGTCCAAACCCGTGAGGCTTGTTTCCGTTTTCGGTCTGTATCTTTTCTTTTTCTATAATGAATTTAGCGGGGAAGGCATTTGTATATTCACGGTGAATAAGCAGGTTACTGATAACTTCGCGTAAAATTTTCCCACGCAGACTGATACGCTGGTCGTTTTCCAGATAAAATGGATCGTTTAAGTGCTTTTCCCCAAAACTCAGCAAACGGTCGTAACTCTCGATGAGATTAGTGCGAATATCATCACGGTCATCATACCTGTCCACATTCTCTCGCCTCAAAATAGCATCGATTCTGAAATGTGGCGCAACCGAAAGAATAGTCTCATCCTTTCCAAAGAGAAGTATTCCTGCGAGCGTATAGCCGTCCTTTCCTGTCTGGAAATCTTTCTTATACAGTTGAACGCTTTTCAAAAGGTCAAAATCGCTCATTGCCCCCCAAGGGTGATCTTCCCGCTGAAGTGCAGCCTGTTTTCTGACCCGTGCTATAATATCCGCGCGCAAATCCGTAAGTTCGGCATACGGATAAATTGTGTTTTCCGAATAGGTTGCTTGCTTTCTCAAAAAAAGTGCGGATACGAGGTTATTGTTTTCCGTAATATTAAAATCACCGTCTTCGTTACGATCAAATATTTTTCCGTTGTAACGGTGCACCTGTGAGCTTTCTGGAACATAAATATAGAGAATAGCTTTACCATTAATGACAATCTCGTCCATGGTAAGATAAAATGCCGGGCTGATTTTCTGAGGATTATTGATGGATGCGGTAAAATCTTTTTTGACCTGATCGATATATTCAGGATCAATACCGACAACCTCGCCGTCATCGCTAATACCCAGTAGGAGTTCGCCTCCTAAACGATTTAAAAACGCACACACCGTTTCATATACCTCTTTACTGAGAGCCGTTTTACACTGCTTGAATTCAATCCGCAGCCCTTCACCTTGGCTAATGAGTGTTTTTATCTCTGATTCGCGCATAGTTACAATTCTCCTGCAAATGCTTTTTTAAGCAATGATTTTTTTAGTTCGTCCAAGTCGTTTCGCTCGATATGCTCCCGTAGTTTTGCGTGATTTAGATCATCAAAAACCGATATATCAATGGTATAGGGCAGCAGCAGATCATCTAATTCTGACGCTATCGTTGAAAGCAGGTCAGCCGTTAACATCTCGCCGCAGAGCGTCAAATCAATGTCTGAGCCAGTCTTGAAGTTACCCTTGGCACGAGATCCATATAAAATCGCCTTTTCAATCTCTGGGAAACACGCAAAAACAGCATAGATTTTTTCAATCGTTGTTTTAGTTAATCCATATTTCATAAGTTTTTATCTTCCTGATCATTAATTGCAGTGAATTTTTTCGCCATACTTTCAAAAGCAGGATAAAACCGTTCCAAAATATCCTCAACAACTTCCCGAGCAATATTATGGTCATAGGTATGAGAGGTTTTATTGCGAGCTTCTATCATTTTCATCCAGTCCTCACCATGCGTAATAAGACCATTCTTAAATGATGCACGCGTCGTGTCTTTGGAGCCAATTAAACCTGTAATCCCTTTATCCTCTAAATAATCCTTCAATACTTTCTATGCCAATTCATGAGTGAACTCGAAACTCTGAATCAATCCCTGTTGTTCGAGCTCGGATAATTCACGCGAACGCGCCAATTCTACCGCCTCAACAAGCGTCTGAAATGCCTTGAGGTAGTTATTGAATCGCTGTTTCCACCGAATGTCTTGCATATCTTGATCCTCCTTTATACCAGTTATCGAATTGTTTTCATTGTTTCCCGCCACTCAATTTTTTCTGAGATTTTTGGAATGGCAAATAATTTTCCGTCGCGACATCGGTAAGATATTTTTTACCATCTGCCGCTTCCAATTTCAGTTGGTCACATTTTGTGACGACCTCACTTCCTTCTTCTTTTAACCGGTTTTTCAATGTCGTCCAATAACTCTGGGCTTTCTTATGTTCATATTGTCCCGTTAAAGCAGCTATAATATCCACTATTGAAAAAAACCATGTTTCAGTTTTTTCATCATAATGCCGCCGAATTTTGAAATTTTCAAAAACAGCTAAAGTATTTTTCACAATATCTTCTTGATTTTTTAATGATTATCGTTATTTCTTCATCCAGCGTTTTCATCTCATCCAGAATTTTTCCCGGTTCACGCAGTGTTGTTTCATCCTTTTTATGCGGATTCTTGACTGATAAATCAAAAGTTGCCTTATCCACATCAGCGATATCAACCGACCACGAGTTTTCCGAATCAGCTTTAGTCTTTTGGAGTTTTACAAAATCAGCTATATCGTTTTCATTCAACGGATTGGTCTTGCCGAGGTTCCGATCAAGACTAAGCTGATAGAACCAAACCTTGTGCGTCGGCATGCCTTTTTCAAAAAATAACACTACGGTTTTAACACCTGCTCCGGTAAATGTGCCTCCGGGCAAATCAAGCACCGTATGCAGACTACAGTTTTCCAAAAGCAGCTTGCGTAAACTTACTGATGCATTATCGGTATTGGACAAAAAGGTATTTTTGATAACCACCCCTGCCCGACCGCCAGCCTTCAGAATTTTAATAAAATGCTGGAGAAATAGAAATGCGGTCTCGCCGGTTTTAATGGGGAAGTTTTGCTGTACCTCGGCGCGTTCCTTACCGCCAAATGGCGGATTGGCGAGAACAATGTCATAGCGATCTTTTTCTTGAATGTCAGCGAGGTTCTCAGCCAGCGTATTAGTATGCACAATATTGGGTGCTTCAATACCATGCAAAATCATATTCATCGTGCCAATAATATAAGCGAGCGATTTCTTTTCTTTACCATAAAAGGTTTTCTTCTGTAAGGTATCAGCATCTTTAGTGGTCAAATTCTTGCTGGTTTTAAGATACTCAAAGGCTTCACACAAGAATCCTGCCGAACCTACTGCACCGTCATAAATTTTGTTTCCGATTTCAGGTGCAACCACTTTCACGATAGTCTTGATAAGCGGCCGGGGTGTGTAGTATTCGCCGCCGTTTCTGCCCGCGTTTCCCATGTTCTTGATCTTATCTTCATACAAATGCGACATTTCATGTTTTTCGGCATGGGAACGGAAACGCAGTTCGTCTATTAAATTAACGATCTCGCGTAGATTATAACCACTTTGGATTTTGTTTTTAAGCTCGTTAAAAATCTCACCAATCTTATACTCAATGGTGTCGGCGCTTTCGGCATTGGTTTTAAACTTTTTCAGATAGGGAAACAATTTATGGTCAACAAAATCTTTCAAGTCATCGCCACCGAGGGCTTTGTGGTGGTCAAGCTTGCCGTCTTTACCCTTGGGAACAGCCCAAACTTCCCAGCGATATTCCGGACTAATAATACCCGCATGGGCTTTGCCCGACAGCTTTGCCGCAGTTTTCTTATCCTTCTCGAGATCATCCAAATATTTCAGGAAGAGAATCTATGAGGTCTGCTCCACATAATCCAGCTCGCTGCTGCACCCAGCATCCTTGTGTAAAATATCGTCAATATTCTTAAAGGTTTGTTCAAACATTTGATTAGCCGTCCTTTTCCATATTAATTCACTTATCATATTTTAGCGATTTTCTCATCTTATTTTAATCTACTAAATGCCCTTTCCACCGTTTCTATAGTTTGTTCAATATCCTCAGCCGTATGTGCCAAACCCACAAACCATGCCTCCAGTCTGGACGGTGGCAAATAGATACCGTCATTCAGCAGAGAATTAAAAAATGCAGCATATTTTTCACTATCAGATGTCATTGCCGTGGAATAGTTTGTAACGCTTGTCTCAGTAAAAAACACAGAGAACATGGAGGCCATACGATTAATGGTAATAGTAACCCCTGCCTTCTTTGCTGCTTTTTGTATTCCATCCACTAGTTTCGTGGTGTGTTTATCTAAAAACTCATATACCCCTATTATGCTTAACATTTTCAAGGTAATTAATCCTGCCTGAACAGCAACAGGGTTGCCAGAAAGCGTTCCTGCCTGATATACCCCGCCAATTGGAGAGATACATTCCATAATTTCTCTTTTGCCACCATATGCTCCTATTGGAAAACCGCCACCAATTATCTTTCCCAGACAGGTAATATCCGGTGTAATACCATAAACTTGTTGTGCCCCACCATAGGAAAGCCTGAATCCTGTGATAACCTCGTCAAAGATAAGCAGGCTACCATACTCTGTGGTTATCTCACGAAGCCCCTCCAGAAACCCTTCTTGAGGCAGAACCACGCCCATATTTCCGCAAACAGGCTCAACAATTATAGCCGCAACATCCGTATCCATTACTTGTTTTACAGCCTCAAGGTCATTATATGGAACAACTGTTGTGTATTTCGCTATATCTGCTGGTATGCCCAGGCTATCTGGTATGCCAAATGTAGCCGCTCCAGAACCAGCCTTAATTAACATACTATCTGCATGTCCATGATAACATCCTTCAAACTTGATTATTCGATTTCTATTAGTATAGCCCCTTGCCAGCCTGATGGCACTCATGACTGCCTCTGTACCAGAGCTAACCAATCGTACCTGCTCTATGCCGGGAACAGCATCCACAATGGTTTCAGCCAGTTCTACCTCTAATGGTGTTGCTGCCCCAAAACTTGTGCCATTTTCCATCGCATCCCTGACAGCACTAATTACACTAATCTCTGCATGACCAAGAATAATTGCACCCCATGAACATATATAATCAATATACGAATTTCCATCTACATCGAATATCTTTGAACCATTGCCCTTGTTGATAAATCGAGGTGTCCCACCCACAGACTTAAAGGCACGAACAGGGCTATTGACCCCGCCAGGGATGTATTCCTTTGCTTTTTCAAATAAGATGCGGGATTCTTGGATATTCATTATGATATTCCTCCTTCAAATATGACTTGTGCCTCTCCCTTTAAGAAGAGGGAGGTTATATTACCCTCATCCTGTTCAAGGTAAATGATTAAAACCTCGCCACCCTTAGTAGTTACCCTTACCGGTGATGAGACCATTCCCAGAATTAAACAGATACAGGCAGAGGCAGAAGAACCTGTGCCACAAGCCAGTGTCTCATCCTCAACACCGCGTTCATATGTCCGCACCTTGATGTGGGAATTGTCTACTATCTCAACAAAATTAACATTTGTTCCTGCTGGCTGAAATGCGGGGTGATAGCGAAGTTTTCGGCCAAGACTAACGACATCTATGGCATCTACATTATCTACCAAAAGCACGGTATGAGGAACACCGGTGTTGATATGATGAATGGACGGATAATCATCAATCTTCATATTTAACCGAATATCAGTTGGCTGGGTAAGTTGTATCTTTATCTGTTCATCGGCTACCTCCGCATTAATCATCCCTGCCAGTGTTTCAAATCTCATCACCCTTGCAGCAATGCCCTTCAAATAGGCATACGAAGCGATACATCTTGCCCCATTACCGCACATCTCTGCCTCTGAACCATCTGCATTTATAATCCTCATTTTGAATAGGGCATGGCTTGATGATTCCAGCACAAGAACCCCGTCCGCACCTATTCCCCTTTTTCTATCACACCATTTTCTTACCAAGAGTGAGTCAATATGAATGCACTGCTCCATATTGTTTATGACTATGAAATCATTGCCACTGGCACACATCTTGACAAATGGAATGAAGTCGTATTTTTGGCACATGCTGGTATTCTCCTCGTAATTGTTTAATATTTTGCGATCTAACTAATGCCTCAGTCACTTTACCGCTCCTTCATTGCTGACGACTCGCCAAGCAGATAATATTCATGCAGTTTTTCCTGCAACACCTTTTTGGGAATTAGCTTTATCTTATACTCAGCTATCATTGCAGGGGAAAGATTGCGACTCAAAGCGTATTCCACCACTTCATCGTCCTTTGATTTACAGAGGATTATGCCCACACTAGGATTTTCATCAGGCTTTCGGATATCTCTATTCAGTGCCTCAAGGTAAAAATTCAACTTTCCCAGATACTCTGGCTTGAAATCGTCTATTTTTAACTCAAACATTACGAGACATCGCAGTCCGCGATGGAAAAATAAGAGATCGATAAAATAATCGTTTTTACCGACCTGGATCCGATATTCCTGCCCGACAAAAGCAAAGTCTTTGCCGAATTCCAGAATAAAATTTTTCAGGTTAGAGACAATACCTTTGCTCAAATCATTTTCGCTGTGGGCTTCAGACAGATTAAGGAAATCAAGAATATAAACATCCTTGAATACTTCCGGAGCATTGGGATGCTTTTGTGTCAGCGATGTAGGCACTTTTTCCATGGAAAGCACAACGCGTTCAAATAAACCGCTGTCAATCTGGCGCTCAAGTTCACGGACGGAATATTTTTCCTGTACGGTAAGCCGAAGATAAAATTCTTTTTCTTCAATAGTTTTTGTTTTGGAAATAATATGCAGGTGGCTGGACCAGCTTAATTCTCTCAACAGTGTTGAGAGTTTTGGATATTCGCGGTATGCCTCATAAAACTGCTTCATACGCCATAGATTTTGCGAAGAATAACCTGTTGAATCAGGAATGTTTTCCTGTAGATGCACAGCCAGCTGAGTCACGACTCCCTTGCCCCATTCTTCGCTTTCGACTCTTATGCTGATATATCTTCCAATTTGCCAGTAAAGCTCGATCAATTCTTGATTAACGCTTCGCAACGCATTAAAATGGGCTTTTTTAATTAACTGAACAACTTCGCTAAACTGACTATCAAACAATTTTATAATCTTCATTCAATCACCTCTTATTTTTTCCTTTCGGCTTATTCTGCAAAGTCTCTTTCTCGGCTTTAATCGTCTTAAGCAATGCTTCGGGCTGAATTCTCGCCGGATATTATACTCAAGTGGGGCATAAATTGCGATTTTTTCGGTGAGGATTAATCAAGGAGAGCAAGGCGTGAAGGTGAGCAATAGTGTACTATTGCGAACCTGAACAACACAGCTATCGTTGATTAAGACCAGCGAAAAACGCAATTTATGTCCCACTTGAGTATAAGTCCAGATGCTCTTTTCGCCACTGCTCAGTCAGCA
>MNYI01000105.1 GCA_001873945.1 Candidatus Desantisbacteria bacterium CG2_30_40_21 | reverse complement strand
TCATTATTTTAGCTACCAAAAGTAACTACTCAGCGAGGAGAATTTACCACAGAGACACGGAGACACGAAGAAGAAATACTGAGTAAAGTGGCATGGTCTAAAGCAAGATAACAAATTAGACAAACGAGTAGATGGTTTTGTATTTTCCTAATTCCCCCTTATCAAAGGAGAGGGGGATGTTCTTCTCTGTGCCTCCGTGTCTCCGTGGTGAGTAGTTACTAAAAAACTAACTACTCAGGCTTAAAGGTTCATAGTTCAAGATACGAGTTATTGGAAAGAGGAAAATTTATGAAAATAAATATCATATACAAAGAGGGAAAAGGATGGTTTGTGGGACATATCTATGAATATCCAGACTATGAAAGTCAAGGAAAGACTTTAGATGAATTGAGAGACAATTTAATAGAAATCTATAATGATATCAGGAAAGGTTTAGTGCCTGATGCAGAACCTTTTCAGATATTGGAAGTAGCGATTTGAAAAGGAAAGAACTACTTAAAATTATTAATAGGACTTACGCAAAATAAGAAAACACCTACCATATATGGTATTTTTGAAAAGTAATACCCACCAGATGTGGTATGCAAAGTGCTGTTTTGCGTAAGTCCTATTAATTCAATTGGTTGTGTTTTTGTGCGTCATGGAGGAAACCGTGATTGGTATAAAAACCCTCAAACAGATGGGAGTCAGCCTATTCCAAGACATAAAGAAATTGAAGATGATCTCGCTAAAAGAATCATTAAGAGATTATCATAGAAATATGTCTAAGGAGTCAACCAGATGTTGAGAAATGTAGACAGCTTGATTCACATATAACGATAGTGCTGATTACCTGAAAATGTTATCTATGTGCTATGTTTTGAGTAATTAGGGTCTGTCGCAAAATAACTATATTTTGTTGCCGATGCGACGAGCGAATCGACAACCTCGATGTGACACATTTATTTTGTGACAACCCCTTACAAAGGCAGGATTTTATATGCAGTTTTTATATGATACACAACAATTAGTAGACACTATCCAACACTTACTGGTGAGTATGTGTGAGGCATATCATCTGCCACCTGTTTTTGTGGTAAGCGTGGTAGCCATGGTTGTAGCGTTATCCGTGATTGGTGGGTTTATCTCAGTCAATGCCATGATGGTTGTATTAGCTGAACGCAAGATTGCCGGTTATATACAAGACAGGCTTGGACCAATGCGGGTTGGTCCCTTTGGAATATTGCAGACAGCAGCTGATGCGGTTAAGCTATTACTTAAAGAAAATATCATGCCTGCTGTAGCTGACAAATGGACATTTTTTCTGGCACCAGTGGTTGTTATGGCTCCAGCGGCGATGGCTTATGTTGTTTTGCCATGGTCACCGGGACTGATTGTTAGCGACCTGAACATTGGTTTGCTTTATGTCATGGCTGTTGGCAGTATAGGTGTTATCGGTATAATCATGGCTGGCTGGTCATCAGGAAATAAGTATTCCTTGCTCGGCGGGATTCGTTCTAGTGCTCAAATTGTGAGCTATGAATTGGCTATGAGTCTTTCAGTGATTGGGATAGTAATGTTGGCTGGTTCTTTGAAACTGAGTGATATTATTGTTAGCCAGCAGGATTGCTGGTATATTATCAAACAACCATTGGCTTTTATCTTGTTTATTATTGCAGCAGTTGCAGAGTGTAATCGGGCACCCTTTGACTTGCCTGAGGCAGAGTCAGAGTTGATTTCTGGATTTCATACTGAATACGGCGGCATTAAATTTGCCATGTTTTTCTTGGCTGAATATGCCAATATGTTTGTTGCCTCGGCTGTTTGTGCTACATTGTTCCTTGGCGGATGGAATGGGATACCAGGGATTCCTTTGAGTTTACCACCAATTGTATGGTTCTTGGCAAAGACATATGCGATTATGTTTTTATTTATATGGTTTAGATGGACATACCCCCGTATTCGTGTAGATCAACTGATGGGGTTTGGATGGAAGGTGTTGTTACCGCTTGGGTTTTTGAATATTGGGCTGACTGGATTGGTGATGGTGTTGATCTGAGGAAGGTGCAGTGATGTGGATTAAGCAAAGCATATTGATTATGGCAGGGATATGTTGTTTATTGGGCAATACACAGTTGGTGTATGCAACACAAGAAGAAACAAATATTGAGGTAAGGCTGGCTAAGATTGAGACAAGGTTGGATAGTTTGGAGCAGCAGATAAATCAGCGGTTTGCTGCTGTGGATCAACGGTTTAATGATATGAATAATCGATTTGGGGATTTGATGTTTTGGATGCAGGTTACCTTTGGGGCAGTACTTATGGTGCTTGTTGGGTTGGCTGGACAATGGGTAATGATGTGGAGAAGGGTAGTTCGGACAGAGACAGTGATTAAGGAACATGTGAAGGAAACGGAGAAAGACAGGCTGATTAATGTTCAAACAGACGAGATAGGACTCCTAAAGGGATTGATTACAGATTTGCAACAGAGGTTGACAGGTCTGGAAGGTGTAGCACTTAAAACCAGATAGAGGTGAAGATGAAGATGATGATGAATATTGATGCTATCTGCTCATGGTTATTACCAAATATGGCGTTTTTCATACTGGCAGTTATTGGCATTGTTTGTGGTGTACTGGTGGTGACGGTGAGAAACTTAGTGCATGCGGTATTATTTCTGGCTGTGTTTCTTTTGAGTGTAGCCGGATTGTTTATTACCCTTAATGCAGAGTTTTTGGCAATTATTCAGGTATTTATCTTTGTTGGGGCAATTGTTGTTCTTTTTATGTTTCTTATCATGTTGACCTATAGGGTGTCAGACATGGCTGTCCCTCAAGGGAATAAATTAAAAGGGGTAGCAATAGTTACCTCAAGTGTTTTGTTTTGCCTTATTTTTTATATTTTGAAGGCTATGAAATGGAATGAGGTATCTGTGCCAATTACTGGCGATATATCACAAATTGGAAAATTGTTATTGGGACAATTCGTTTTGCCCTTTGAGTTGGTTTCATTTGTACTATTGGTGGCATTGATTGGGGCAATAGTGATTGGGAGGAAGGGGGAATAACAAGGAGATTATGAATATTGAAATTATCTTTGATGCTGTGAAAGATATAGGATTACCTTCTGTATTAATAATTTTGCTACTATTATTTCAGTTTAGGAGTATAATTAAATTAGAGAAAGAAAAAGAGAAACTCTTAGATTTATTGTTAAAGCATTTCGGGGGTGAGAAAAATGGAATGGATAAAATTGACAATTGAAATTATATTTCTATTTATTGCCATCTGGATAGTATCCAGAGGAGTTAAGTCGTTAAATCATGGTGAAAAAAAACTTGATCAGGTAATAAATGCTCTTGCAGGTAAAGGTTGAAAAATAATGTGTGCTTGTATTGAAAAACAACAGAAATTGGGATTAATACTTTCAGAATATCAAGGTAAATCAGGCGGGCTCATACCTGTGTTACAACAGGCACAGGGATTGTATGGGTATCTGTCTGATGAAATCATGACCCAAATTGCTGTGGGCCTTGGGCTAAAACCGAGTGAGGTGTATGGGGTGGCAACATTCTATACCCAGTTCAGGTTTAGCCCGGTTGGTGAACATATTATTCGTGCCTGTCATGGTACTGCCTGTCATGTGTCTGGGGCTGAGAATATAACCATGATTATGGCAGATAAACTTGGTGTTACACCCGGTGGAACAACCGCTGATATGAGGTTTACTCTTGATAAGGTTGCCTGTCTTGGATGTTGCAGTCTGGCACCAGTGGTTATGATTGATGAGGATGTGTATGGAAGGTTGAATGAGGCTAAGGTTGTGGAGATATTGGGGAATTATTAGTAGTTTTGTTAGTGATTGACAAGTATATTCTGTCAGAAAAAAGTTAATTTGGAATTATAAAATAATGAAATTTGGAAAAGAGACAAAGAAGTATACGGCAAATATTTTTACAAAGATTGCTGAATATCTTCTTTCTATTGTAATATTAGGAAGCATTATCAGTGGACATTTTTATCCAATACTTGTTTTAGGCAGTTTTATTTTCTTTGGGATATTTATCTGTTTGGCAATACTTTTAGTTGCTTCAACAGAAGAGGAGTGAAAAAATGGAAAGTATATTGATTGGAATGAGTATGTTGGTTGTGTTTGGTGCTATAATGGTAGGAATAGTCTTATATCCTGATTATAAGAAAAAGGTACAAAAGCAACATTAATTTACTTGTGTAATTATGTTCGCAACCTAAAACTCGCGACGAATAAGTTAAAAATATAACAAAGGGGGGAGAATATGATGAAAACAGGAGTTTCTTTTTAGTTGATAGCGTAATTATACTTTTCAAGCGATTAGCCTTTAAGTTTGGATATTGCTTTATAGCACAAAAAGCAATATCTTATCGTTATGTGAAATAGAGGTAAAGTAATGAGACAAGTAGTTGTTTGTTCTGGCGAAGATGGTTATTGGGTTGCTGAATGCCCGAGTTTGCCCGGTTGCATAAGTCAAGGGAAAACGAAACAAGAAGCTGTTGCTAATATCAAAGAGGCAATTGAGGGATATATTGTTTCCCTTGAGGAAGATGGGCTGCCAATTCATGGTGAATGTTTTGAGACATTTATGGTAGCTGTATGAGTAAATTACCGAGAATTTCAGGGAGAGAGTGTGTTAAAGCACTTAGCAAAGTTGAGTTTTACCTCAAGAGACAGCACGGGAGCCATTTAATTTTGCGTCGGGACAATTCTTTTGCTCAAGTCGTTGTCCCTAACCATAATGAACTGGATAGAGGAACTTTGCGTGCCATTATTTGGCAAGCAGGTATTAGTGTGGACGAGTTTATGTCGTTATTGTGAAGCTGCATTAGCTTATACTCAGGAAAGGTATAAATTACATTTTTCGCTGGTCTTAATCAACGATAGCTGCGTTGTTCAGGTTTGCAATAGTACACTATTGCAAACCTTCACGCCTTGCTCTCGTTGATTAATCCTCACCGAAAAAATCGCAATTTATACCCTTCCTGAGTATAATAATCCGTTGCAGAGGATGA
>MNYI01000193.1 GCA_001873945.1 Candidatus Desantisbacteria bacterium CG2_30_40_21 | reverse complement strand
AGTGGATGAATTGATAGGAAATGTTTATGAATTATGAATCTGTGTTCCTTTACCCTATAAACTCATCAACCTATCAACCTATCAACTTATGTGTTCTCCGTGGTGAATTCCTTTACCTGAGTAGTTACAAAAATCTCATATATCTTTGTGATCTCTGTGGCTTTGCGAGAAGAAATAAGTGAACCTTGTGAGCTTTGTGTCTTTGCGTAATCTTTGCGTTCTCTGCGTTAAAGTTGATTGCACAGGTTGAAAGTTTATTCCCGTATCCCCTTTTCATAATTATTCATAGCCATCTCAAGTATCAACCCTGCCGCCTTTTTTGTTGCCCCACAACACCCGAGTTTTTTCCTCACTTCAGCCAGATTTTTTTGTACGATTATCCGGGCATGGTCATCCTTCAAAAATATACTTGCCAAATCCACCACATTCCGAACACTTGCCTTTGTCTGAACAAGCTCTGGCACAACCTCTTTGCCTGCAATAATATTGGGCAGACCAATGAATGGAATCCGTATCAGCAATTTGCCGAGCAGATAGGTCAACCAATTCAACTTATAGAGGATAATCATGGGCACACCAAGACATGCAGCCTCAAGGGTAGCTGTGCCTGAGGCAATCAGGACAAGGTGGCAAATATTCAGCACATCATAGGTATTACCCTTGAGGAGTATTGGCTTAAATGAGACAGATTCCAAATATGGCAGCACATCCCTATCCTCAATGGTCGGGGCAAGCACTATCACTGGTTGAATATCCGGGAATTTCTTTAAAAGCTTGCCTGTTGCCTCAAGCATTACTGGCAGAAGCCTCTTTATTTCACCCTTACGACTGCCGGGAAGTATTCCCAGAACTCGACTGTCTGGGTCAAATAGGGGCAGACCTGCGTGTTTGCCCGAATTGAGGTCATTGCAAATCATTTCCTTCTGTCTGGATGGTTTGATCTCATCCAGCAAGGGATGCCCAAAAAAGGCAACCTTTGCCCCTGCATTCTTGAACACCTCTGCTTCAAAAGGAAAGACGCAAATAACCTTTTTGAAGTATCTGGCAATGGTGTTTGCCCTTTTTTTCCTCCATAGCCAGACTGTTGGCGGAAAATAATAGATTGAAGTGATACCCATATTAGATGCAATCTTGCCCAATCTGATGTTGAACTCCGGAAAATCTATCACTACCAGCACCTCTGGTTTCTCTTCCTTAAGAAAAGCTACCACTTGCTCCAACCTCTTAAATCCAGATGGAATCTTTCCCAGAACCTCAACAATACCAATAGCACTCAAATCAGAAAAGCCAAACACTACCTCAACGCCTGCCTTAACCATGGCTTGTCCACCCATTCCGGTAATTCGTATATTCTGGGACAGGCTAAATATCTCCCTTGCCAGACATGCCCCATGAAAATCTGAGGATGCCTCACCAGCAATAAGCATAATATGTTTCATGTGTATACTCCAGTAGAGGGCAGTGCGTCTTCATGTGAGTCCTTAAATCAATGACCCCGGATCAAAGGCATCCCTCAGCCCATCCCCTAAGAGATTAAATGCCATGATAGTAATAAAGATAGCTACACTAGGAACAAGTATCCATGGGTGTTCAACCATATCTGATAGATTCATGGATGCGGTTAACATATTGCCCCAACTTGCCTGTGGCTCGCTTATTCCCAACCCCAACATGGAAAGGGCAGCTTCTCCAAGGATATATCCGGGGATACTCAAGGTTGCGGCAACAATTGCATAGGAAAGGGTATTTGGCAGGGCATGCTTGATGATGATAGAGATATGATGGCTACCCTGTGATCTGGCAGCTACAATATATTCTCTTTCACGGACAGACAAAATAATCCCCCTGATTACCCTTGCCATTCCAGCCCATCCAATAAAGCTCATGATGCCAATAATAAGCAGATAAATAGCTGTGGAGTTTAGATCCAATGGAAAGGCAGCCCGAAGGGCAAGCAGGAGATAAAAATCCGGGAAGCACATAATTATTTCCACCAATCTCATCAGGATAGTATCCATCATCCCCCCAAAATACCCTGAAATACCACCAATAATCATCCCAAGACTAAAGGAGATAAATATCCCAATAATGCCTACAGAAAGGGAAATCCTTGCCCCATAAATAAGACGAGAGAGAATATCTCGCCCATTCCAATCGCTTCCGAGAAGATAAAGATGGGCAGGTTCCTTTACACCAAATAAATGGATGTTGCCGGGGACTATGCCCCACAGTTTATAGGGCTCTCCCTTAATAAACAGGTGGAGATAATGCCGTTTTGAAGATGCAGAATTTTGTATAGGAACATACACCTTTTCGTAATATTGGTTTACTTCTATTCTGTATTGATAGACAAAGGGAATAAAGCTAAACCCATCTGTATCAAAGAAATGAATGGAAGTAGGCGGATGATATGGCTTTTTCCGACATTCGCAGGTAGCAGAATATGGGGCAATAATCTCAGCCAGCACTGCAATGGTATATAAAAAAACAAGCACGAATAGGCTTACCATGGCTAATCTGTGTTTTTTAAGCCTGTTGAAGGCAATCTTAATTGGGGAGAAGGATTCGTATTTAATATGCTCCTTTTTTTTAAATAACATCTGTTCACCATTCATTTGGGAATGAGGAAATCGTGGTTTATATACTCAAGTGGGGCATAAATTGCGTTTTTCGCTGGTCTTAATCAACAATAGCTGTGTTGTTCAGGTTCGCAATAGTACACTATTGCGAACCTTCACGCCTTGCTCTCCTTGATTAATCCTCACCGAAAAAATCGCAATTTATGCCCCACTTGAGTATAATTTGATTGAATTTCAGACTGATTGGCTGGGGTGGAAGGATTCGAACCTTCGCAGTGCGGGATCCAAAACCCCGTGCCTTACCGCTTGGCGACACCCCAATTTACAAAATGCAGAATTCAGAATGCGGAACTATAAACAATATCCAAATTCAACATTCCTTTACTTTCACATTCCGCATTCTTACTTCCGCATTCTTTATACCCCACTTGAGTATATCTATCGACTACCAATTAAATGATTCCTCTGAATGCTCATCACCATTTGTATTATGATATGCATCTAATACTTTACCTTGAAGTATATCCCTGAAATCAGTTGTTATTGGATGAGCAATATCCTTGAACACCCCACTTTTCGTAAGCCTGTTGGGCATAGCAATAAACATCGCATCCTGTCCTTGAATTACCTTGACATTGTGGACTACAAACGCTTCATCAAAGGTAATGGATGCCCATGCCTTTAATTTTGAATCATTTTCTACCTTTTTTACCTTGATGCCGGTTATTTCCATGGTATTTCCTCACCCTCCTGAGCTGACAATAAACATATCCCATTCATCCCTCTTAAGTTTACAAACCACCTTCTCTGCCTCTTCTTTACTTCCTGTTATCCCAAAAACACACGAGCCGCTTCCTGACATCAATGCAGCCAGACAACCAGCATCCTTTAATTCATTCTTTATTGTAGGGATTTGCGGATACGCTTTCAGGGTTACATTCTCTAATCTATTATAGCATCCTGTTGATACAGCCATAATATCATTATGCTTTAGTCCATCTGTTACTATTTTAACTGTTTTTATCTGATTTGTCAACTCAAATTTTACATTTTTATATACCCAATCAGTAGAAATATTAATCTTTGGATAAACAAGGACAAACCAGATATTGCAAAAATTGGGTAATGGGGTTATTTTTGTCCCAATCCATTCAGCCAGACATGTTCCTCCAATAATGAAAAAAGGAACATCAGCCCCAAGCTTTGCTCCAATCTGCATCAGTTCCTGCTTATTTAAGTCAAGCTCCCACAATTTGTTTAACCCCATCAGAACGCTGGCTGCATCCGAGCTTCCACCGCCAAGCCCTGCACCCACAGGGATATGTTTATCTATGTTAATACTTGCCCCTTGACAGGAATTAGTATGTTTCTGAAGAAGCCTTGCTGCTTTATAGGCTAAATTGGACTCTGATGAAATGTCTAAGGCAGGGCATTTAAGGCTGATTTCCTCTGCTGCCTCAAATTGAATAACATCATATAACCCTATTGTTTGCATTATTGAAACAATATTATGATAACCATCTGCTCTTTTATCAATCACATCAAGGTATAAGTTTAGTTTTGCCGGAGCATAAAGCTCTACTATTGTCCCCCGCTGGCGGGGGTAGGGGGTGGATTCTGTCATTCCTTATTTAATTTCTCCTTTGGTACAAACTTGATTATCTGCTCGCCATCCTTCAGCATCCCTGTTTTTCTTGCCTGACTTTCAATTTGAACCGGATCTGACCTCAATGCCTTAATCTCTTCTTTGAGCTGGATGATTTGCTGATCCTTTAATTTTATTTCATTTTTCAGGGTAGTCATCTGATTATTCATCCTGACAAGGGTAACAACTCCGCTTTTGCCAAAGATAAAAACAAAGAATATGAAAACTGCTATGCCAATAAAAATTGTAAATTTTTTACGAACCCATTCACTCTTTTTTTTCTTTGACAAAAATTTTCTCATTTTACTTCCTAAAATGTAACTACTCAGATATCAAGAGATAACTACGAATCGACAGGATCCTTCTTCTCCTTGTCATTCTGGCTTGTCCAGAATCCTTCTTCTTATCCGATCACATCTGATGTACTTAACAAAGAAGGATTCCCGACAAGCGGGAATGACAGATCACAAAGGGGAAAAATTCTGATTCACAAATTCATTCTGATTATTAATTTTCGCGGTTTTTCGCGTATTTCGTAGTTTTTCCGTCCAATATAGCTACAAGTAGTTACTGTATACCTTTGTGTCTTGAGTGGTAAATTCCTTTACCTGAGTAGTTACCCTAAAACCTTATAATTACAACAAACTTATATCCTTTGGCTTAAGATCCTTAAGCATATCCTTAAATGCTTCAACCTCATTGTCATCAATTGGAGTTTGCGGCA
>MNYI01000239.1 GCA_001873945.1 Candidatus Desantisbacteria bacterium CG2_30_40_21 | reverse complement strand
TCTAAAGCAAGATAACAAATTAGACAAACGAGTAGATGGTTTTGTATTTTCCTAATTCCCCCTTATCAAAGGAGAGGGGGATGTTCTTCTCTGTGCCTCCGTGTCTCCGTGGTGAGCAGTTACGATAAAGTTAAAAATAATTGAGAAGAAAAATGGAGAATAGACTGTAGATGCCAAATTGCGACGAAACTTATCAAGACAAAAATAATAAACCAGCCAACGCATCGGTTTGGATCGCAACAGTTCCGGCAATTGAGATATTGCGGGAATGTGTGGAATGCGAAACGCTTATTGCGGTGGATACAGAATCGGACAGTTTCTACTCATATTTTGAAAAGGTGTGTTTGCTGCAAGTCTCAACGCATAAGACAGATTACATCGTTGATACATTGGCATTTTCTGATACAAATGAGGTTGCCGCACTTGCACCAATTTTTGCCAATGCGCAAATTCAAAAGATATTTCACGCTGCAGAGTACGACATCCTTTGCTTGAAACGAGATTATCACTTCAAGTTTAAGAATATTTTCGATACAATGATTGCCGCACGCATTCTGGGTTGGAAAAATGTTGGGCTGGGGAGCATTTTACAGGAACGCTTTGGCATTATATCAAACAAAAAAATGCAGCGATCGAATTGGGGGCATCGCCCGCTTACAGCAGAACAGATTACCTATGCAAGCAATGATACACATTATTTGATCGCATTGCGTAACTTGCAAATCAGCGAACTCGAAAGACTGGGGCGTTTGGAAGAAGCCTACGAGAGATTCGAACAACTGACACATGTCAAAGCCTTTGTGCGGCATTTTAACCCGGATACATACTTGAATATCACTGGAGCAAAAGACTTGGATCAGATTAGTCTGGGGGTTTTACGCGAGCTGTTTTGTTTCCGCGACAGACAGGCGCGTAAAGAAAATCGGCCGGTATTCAGGATATTACCTGATTCTATGCTGATACACCTTGCAACAGCACACTTAAGTATATTACATGACTTTTCACATATTCATGATATCTCCAGATACACAGTGCAACGGTACGGACACGCGATTTTGAACGCAATCAATCGCGGGCGAGCTATGCCACAGATAACGATGCCACATTTTCAATCGCATGGTAAATTGACGCTTGATAATAATGCACGGGTGCGTTTTGCACGATTAAAAGACTGGCGAAAACAACGAGCCACCATACGCGCGGTCGATCCAGATGTCATTGTGTCGAATAATGTATTGTTTGCCGCAGCACGGGAAAACCCATTATCAATAGAATCGCTTGTTGCGGTAAGTGATTTGGGTCAGTGGAAAGCACAGGAATATGGGGAAGAAATTTTATCAGTGTTGCGAAAGTGATACTGACTGAAAATCCAACCTTGACATTTTTGAAAATTTCTGGTATATTATATAAATAAGCTATCAGCATTCAGTATTCAGCTGGCAGCTGAATGTTTATTATATATTTACTATATAAAGGAGATTGTAATGGCAGAATCATATCAGGTCTCTCCAGAATTTATGGATTTGACAGAAGAAAAATTAGAAAAGATTGGACAAGAACATACTCGCATAGCTGGCAGCAATTATTCCAGAGAAAATCGAGTAAAAAATCAGATGGTCTGGGGCAAGACTATTGTTGGTGAAATTGGTGGAAGTGGGATTGAAGCATACAAGACAAAAGTAGTCGTAGAGGAAGAAAAAATTCAAAGCACCTGTAACTGCCCTTATGGCGGCAGTTATTGCAAACATGCCTTTGCCCTTCTTTATACCTGGATACGGGCACAAAATACATTCAAACGATTAGAAAACATTGAGTTTATCCTCTCCAAAAAGTCTAATTATGAATTAGTAACCATGCTGTTAGAAATGGTGAAAAATGATCCATGTATTATTCAAAAGCTAAATGTTGATGAAAAATATCTCTATGAAACAACACAGGAAAAAAGCAAAAGATATGAGGATTTTTATCGTGTCCCTTCAACTGGCATTCAACAGACACAAGAACTCCTTGAAAAACTGAAAAAATTTCACGATATGTCCATCAATTATATGGCTCAGGAAAATTACCCTGATGCAGCAAAGGTATTACAAGCACTTATCTTAAAAGGACTTGAACGATATGGTGTGGTGGATGATTCTACAGGCATATTGAGTGATTTTCTGGAAGAGTGTATTCATATCTATTCCGGATGCCTGTCCAGAACACTAAAAACCCTTGAAGAGAAAAAAGATTTATTCAGTCAGATATTTGAACTCTATGTCAAAGAAACACATGGATTTGCTCATTCAATGATGGAACTTATTGCAGACAATTGTACTGAACACATGGAATATCAGTTTGTAGAAGAGTTGTGCAAAGGGAAATTATCAGAGTATCATGATCCAGCAAAACCAATTGAATATGATCGCGAAAAGGTAGTGGAGCTTTTATTAGAGATGTATCAGAAAGAGGCAAAGGATGATAAATTTATCAGTCTTGCCAGAGGAGAGGTTGATTCATGGCGTATTTGCTTGCGATTGTGTGATAAATTAGAATCATTAGGCAGGATAGATGAGGCTATACGATACTACAATCGAGCCATTGAAGATGAGACAGGGAAGTACCCGAAATTGCTTATGAAAAAGAAACTGGCAGAATTATGCGAAAATCATAATCAAAGGGAAAAAGCCCTTGATATTTATATTTCTTACTTTGAGGAACGGGATGACCTTGAAATCTATGAAAAGATAAAAAAACTATCAAACGAAACACATTCATGGGAAGGCACCAGAAATAAGATTCTTGTTTTCCTGAGTAAGACAGGCAAATGCCATACCCTGATAAATGCCTTTCTCAATGAAGGGGATATCAATTCATGTATCAAGCTGGCAATGGCCCCAAATCAATCAACAAAGGATATTACCAGAGTAGCCAATGCAGCCAAAACCATAAAGCCAAAAGAGGCTATCTCACTCTTCAAAAAGCTTATTAACTATTACATTGCTCTGAAACGCCGCGAGGATTATCATCTTGCCGCAGAACATCTAAAGGATATAAAGGGTATCTACCATCAATTGGATGAAAAACAAACATGGGAACGATATATTAAACGGTTAATCAAGCAAAATGCCAAAAAAAAGATGTTGGTAGAGGAAATATCTCCGCTGGTATAAGAGGATAGGCTGAAGGCTGAAGGTATTCAGGCTGAAGGGAAAAGACGGAAGGGAAAGATAGACTGTTGGAGCATTTTCTTCCCTTCAGCCTTCAGCCTTCAGCCTATCTGCAAAGGTGTTAATTATGTTCCATGACACAATTACAGCTATATCTACCCCTATTGGCGAGGGGGGTATCGGGATTGTTAGATTAAGCGGGCAAATGTCCATGGATATAATCTCATTGATATTTCAGGGCAAGATAGATATATTAACCGCAAAATCCCACACTATTCATTACGGAAAAATAGTCCATCCAGAAACACTACAAATTATTGATACAGTTCTTGTCTCCATCATGCGAAGTCCCCATACCTATACCCGTGAGGATGTTGTGGAAATAAATGCTCATAGTGGCAGTATTGTGTTGCAAGGGATTCTGGAATTAACAATTCTTATGGGTGCCAGACTTAGCCAGCCAGGGGAATTTACCAGAAGGGCATTCTTGAATGGCAGGATAGACCTTGCACAAGCAGAGGCAGTAATCGATATTATTCGGGCAAAAACAGATGCATCCCTTAAAGTGGCTTTGAGTCAGCTTGATGGCAGACTTTCAAGGGATGTCAACCTTCTTCGCACAGGGTTAATAGACCTGCTTACCCATGTCGAGGCATTGCTTGATTTTTCAGAGGAAGAGCTGGAGGAAATAGATATTGCAAGGATAATTGATGGACTTGGATTGGTGGAGAAGCAATTAACAACCTTGATAAATTCCTCTCATCAGGGCAAGATATTAAGGGAGGGTGTCTCTTGCGTGATTGTTGGCAGGCCAAATGTTGGCAAATCCAGCCTTCTTAATACCCTTCTTGGTGAGGCAAGGGCAATTGTTACCCATCTTCCGGGCACAACTCGTGATATTATTGAAGAGATAATTGATATTTCTGGCATTCCCTTGAGGATTGTAGATACAGCCGGGCTGCGGGAAACGATTGATATTATAGAAAAAGAGGGTGTGTCAAGGGCATGGAAGGCAATAGAAGGGGCAGATGCTATTTTGTTGGTATTAGATGCCTCGTGCCCACTTACGCATGAGGATTTATTGATTATCGAAAGGCTGAAGGAACAATCGTGTATCGTTGTTCTGAATAAATGTGATATGAAAAACGAAATTGATATGGTACAATTAAAACGGTTATTCCCTGATAAGCCGATGGTTCATATCTCTGCTATAAATGGTCAGGGAATGGAGGGATTAAGGGATGCGATCAAAGGGTTGCTGCTGAATGGACAGATAAATATTGGTGAAGGGGTAATGGTGAGTAATGTTCGGCATATAGATGCCTTAAAAAAGGCGTTATCAGCTATTCTTCGGGCAAAGGACACATTCAAGAATAACCTATCCATAGATATTATTGCTGTTGACTTGCATGATGCCTTGCTTTGCTTGAATATACTCGTGGGGGAAATAACTACAGAGGATATTCTGGATGCTGTGTTTTCAAGGTTTTGTGTTGGGAAGTAGGGGCAAGGAGAGGGAAATATGGGGGAAGAAATGGAACATTATCCTGCCCCATTTCAGCAATTCTCATTATGGATTTTCAGATTCACCACAGAGACACGGAGACACGGAGAATAATTTAAAATAACAAGCTGACGGAATGCAAATTTTTATAAATTTACAGAATAATGCTTCAAATTTCCAAAAATCTGCGTTCAGCCACATTCAAATAAGAGATTTGTCCTTCGATTTTCCTCTGTGTCTCCGTGTCTCCGTGTCTCTGTGGTGAATCTGAAAATCCATAATGAGAATTGCTGAAATGGGGCAGGATAATGTTCCATTTCTTCCCCCATATTTCCCTCTCCTTGCCCCTACTTCCCAACACAAAACCTTGAAAACACAGCATCCAGAATATCCTCTGTAGTTATTTCCCCCACGAGTATATTCAAGCAAAGCAAGGCATCATGCAAGTCAACAGCAATAATATCTATGGATAGGTTATTCTTGAATGTGTCCTTTGCCCGAAGAATAGCTGATAACGCCTTTTTTAAGGCATCTATATGCCGAACATTACTCACCATTACCCCTTCACCAATATTTATCTGTCCATTCAGCAGCAACCCTTTGATCGCATCCCTTAATCCCTCCATTCCCTGACCATTTATAGCAGAGATATGAACCATCGGCTTATCAGGGAATAACCGTTTTAATTGTACCATATCAATTTCGTTTTTCATATCACATTTATTCAGAACAACGATACACGATTGTTCCTTCAGCCTTTCGATAATCAATAAATCCTCATGCGTAAGTGGGCACGAGGCATCTAATACCAACAAAATAGCATCTGCCCCTTCTATTGCCTTCCATGCCCTTGACACACCCTCTTTTTCTATAATATCAATCGTTTCCCGCAGCCCGGCTGTATCTACAATCCTCAAGGGAATGCCAGAAATATCAATTATCTCTTCAATAATATCACGAGTTGTGCCCGGAAGATGGGTAACAATTGCCCTTGCCTCACCAAGAAGGGTATTAAGAAGGCTGGATTTGCCAACATTTGGCCTGCCAACAATCACGCAAGAGACACCCTCCCTTAATATCTTGCCCTGATGAGAGGAATTTATCAAGGTTGTTAATTGCTTCTCCACCAATCCAAGTCCATCAATTATCCTTGCTGTCTCCGTGTCTCCGTGTCTCTGTGGTGAATCTGAAAATCCATAATGAGAATTGCTGAAATGGGGCAGGATAATGTTCCATTTCTTCCCCCATATTTCCCTCTCCTTGCCCCTACTTCCCAACACAAAACCTTGAAAACACAGCATCCAGAATATCCTCTGTAGTTATTTCCCCCACGAGTATATTCAAGCAAAGCAAGGCATCATGCAAGTCAACAGCAATAATATCTATGGATAGGTTATTCTTGAATGTGTCCTTTGCCCGAAGAATAGCTGATAACGCCTTTTTTAAGGCATCTATATGCCGAACATTACTCACCATTACCCCTTCACCAATATTTATCTGTCCATTCAGCAGCAACCCTTTGATCGCATCCCTTAATCCCTCCATTCCCTGACCATTTATAGCAGAGATATGAACCATCGGCTTATCAGGGAATAACCGTTTTAATTGTACCATATCAATTTCGTTTTTCATATCACATTTATTCAGAACAACGATACACGATTGTTCCTTCAGCCTTTCGATAATCAATAAATCCTCATGCGTAAGTGGGCACGAGGCATCTAATACCAACAAAATAGCATCTGCCCCTTCTATTGCCTTCCATGCCCTTGACACACCCTCTTTTTCTATAATATCAATCGTTTCCCGCAGCCCGGCTGTATCTACAATCCTCAAGGGAATGCCAGAAATATCAATTATCTCTTCAATAATATCACGAGTTGTGCCCGGAAGATGGGTAACAATTGCCCTTGCCTCACCAAGAAGGGTATTAAGAAGGCTGGATTTGCCAACATTTGGCCTGCCAACAATCACGCAAGAGACACCCTCCCTTAATATCTTGCCCTGATGAGAGGAATTTATCAAGGTTGTTAATTGCTTCTCCACCAATCCAAGTCCATCAATTATCCTTGC
>MNYI01000090.1 GCA_001873945.1 Candidatus Desantisbacteria bacterium CG2_30_40_21 | reverse complement strand
ACGGAGAACACATAAGTTGATAGGTTGATGAGTTTATGGGTTAAAGGAACACAGATTCATAATTCATAAACATTTCCTATCAATTCATCCACTTATCAACCCATCAACTATTCAACTTATCAACTTTTTGTGTCTTCGTGCCTTTGTGGTGAGTAGTTACAATAAATCACAGATTACACAAGATTTTCACAAGATGTTATTATTTCCTCGTGTTAATCTCGTGAAATTTTCCCACCTGTGCAACCGATAATTCCGATTGCACAGGTCGACATTTTTCATCTTCCACAAATTCCCTGATACGCCAGATGCTGCATATAGTGATCCAGCAGAATGATAGAAACAAAAGCCTCAGCCACAGGCCAGACTCGTGGCACAATGGTTGGATCCCGTCGGGTAACCGCAGATAATATCTTGGTTTCATGGCTGACCTTATCAATCGTAGACTGTGACTTGGCAATGGTTGGTGTAGGTTTTACAGCCAGCCTGACCACAAGTGATTGACCAGTAGTTAATCCACCAGCAATACCACCCGCATGGTTTGACTTAAAACAAACCTTGCCAGCCTCACCATACATTTGATCATTACATTCTGAACCCCGCATATCCTTAACCTTATATCCATCACCAACTTCCACTGCCTTTACTGCGGCAATACTCATCATTTTTCCCAATTCACCATCTAACTTTCTGAAAACCGGCTCACCCATGCCTGCGGGTAATCCTGTTGCCACAACCTCAACCAACCCACCACTCGAATCACCATCCTGAGTAATCTCTATAATTCGCCTATACATCTCATCCGCAGCCTCAAGGTCAGGGCAATTCAGCTTTGAGTGAACGCCATATTCCTTGCGAATAAATTCCTCATCCATCTTTTTGCCCTGAGCATAGAGTTCAGGGATTTTTGGTTCAAACTCAGCCAGAATACACATTTTTTCCAACAATCTCATCTCCGGTCTAATCAACCCCTGTCCAAATATAATATCATATACCGGATCATGCTTTTTCCGCATTTCACGGAAGGCAGTCACCTTTTCTCTTATTTTTTCAATAGGCATATCCGGCGACTGCACACCAGCTGCCTCCTTGATATAACCCGTAACCTCAATACCATGCCTTTTCAAAATCGCTTTTGCCACTACACCAGCAGCCACAATGGTACAGGTATATCTTCCGCTGAATATCCCCGCACCAATAGCATCATCACACTCCCCATATTTTTGATATGAGGCATAGGATGCGTGACCCGGACGGGGTGTCCGATTTGTCTGCTGATACGCATCAATATGCTCAAAATGCCTGTCCATGTTTGGGATCAGGATAACCATGGGCGTACCATTGGTCAACCCCTTATTTGAAAACCCCGGCATAGTATCTGCTGCATTTATCCCACTATAAATAATCGGAATATCCGGCTCTCTCCTTGGAGAAGTCAATTCATCCTGCCCCGGCTTTCTAAGCAAAAGATCTGCGTATATCTCCTCCTCTGTAATTTTAATACCCGGTGGAATCCCCTGAATATGCGTAGTATTCCCATCCTGATAAGAACCACCCGCAACTGTTACCTGAAACAATGTCCCAATACCACAACCTAACATAACGCTAATCTCCTATTTGATTTTTTAATATTTTTTTCACTTCACGATCAAAGTCCGATTCAAACATACGGTCTTGAATAACCCGATATTTTTCATATTCACTTTCAGCTAATACTATTGCCACTGCATGACTGATTTTACCACTATCCTGCAAAACTTCTTTTTCGTTGAATTGCAAAAAGGCATCCAATTTCTCCACCCAGTCTTTCATATACATCACAACACCTTTTTGTGCCTGCATTTCCGCATAGTCAAGATACATGGTTACAATTCTGTTTAATCCATCCAATTCTTTTTCATTCAGGTAATTTTTAGCAATACTGACATCAGTTTTTCTAATGTCTCCTTTTGGAGCGTTTTTCCAAGTGGTTAAGCCCATATTTGGTTTTTCACCCCCAACCCTTTGATAAATAATTTCCGCCGCAGTTTGACCGGTTATCGCCCAGTGGAGTTTGTTTTGCACGGTAGCAAAAAATTGCCTTGTAATTTCTTCGTTTGGATCATAGTCAGCACTACACTGAGCGTAAATGTCGGCAATTTTCTGATAGAATCTCCGTTCGCTGGAGCGGATATTCCTGATTCGCGATAATTGTTCTTCAAAATAGTCCTTGCCAAAAATATTGCTGGGATTTTTCAGCCGTTCGTCATCCATGGCAAAGCCTTTGATAATATATTCTTTTAAGATCTGTGTTGCCCAAATACGAAATTGTGTGGCTCGCTTGGAATTGACCCGATAACCAACCGCAATAATGGCATCAAGGTTGTAAAAAGTCGTGAGGTAGTCTTTTTTATCAGAAGCAGTTATTCGATTTTTTCGAATAACTGAATTTTCCTCTAATTCACCGCTTTTAAATATTTCCTTGAGATGGTAATTAATGGTGTTTATTTCAACTCCAAACAACTCTGCCATCATTTTTTGTGTCAACCAAAGCGTTTCGTCTTGCAAAAATACTTCCATCTTGACATCACCATTAGGCGTAATGTAGAGAATTATTTGTTTTTTATTTGATTGCAAGTCATTCTTTTTCATACTTGTATAGCTCCATTCATCAGTCGCGGCAAGGCATGGTTCAAAAAAAGTAACGCATTTTTCCGCAATGTCCCCTGCTGGCGGTGGTAGGAGGGGACGCCCTCCTTATGATTCGTTATAGAACCTCATTAAAGGGGGCTTAGTGGGTTGTTACAACAGCAACACTGCATTTTTCACTCCCCCCATTGATAGAATGAGACAATCTCGAACAAATTCAGAGTGCGGGTTACCATGGTAATGTCTCTGATTTTATACCGACTGAAATACCATCCTTCCCCCAATATCCTGCATCAATTGGGCAAAATCAGGAAATGTTATGTTCATAGATTCCGCAGTATCAATAATAGTTTGCCCCTTTGCTGCCAGTCCAGCAACAGCCAAAGCCATAACAACCCGATGGTCACCATGCCCATGGACAGAGGCACCATGGAGTTCGCTTTCCTTAATTTCCAAACCATCTGGCAACTCCAGTATCCTTGCCCCCATTTTCGAGAGTTCCTCACACATTACCTTGATACGATCTGTTTCCTTGAGTCTTGCCTGCGGGACATTAACCAACCTTGTAACCCCTTGGGCAAAGCATCCTGCCACAGCCATGGCTGGCAAGGCATCCGGTGTGTCCTTAAGATCAAACTCAGCACCATGTAATTGTTTATTATGAATACTGATGTTTCCTCCTCCATAATAATCATCAGATGGGAGAACCTCTATCTCTGCACCCATGTGACTCAGCATACCCACAACAGCCTTATCCCCTTGTGAATCATTCATATCCAATCCTATAAGCGTTATGTCTGAATTAGTAATTGCCCCAGCACAGAGAAAGAATGCAGCCGAAGAAAAATCTCCTGGCATCCTTTTCTTGAACGAACGATACCTCTGTCCACCCTTTATGTGAAAATAATCCATACCCTTATGCGAGTATTCTATGCCCTGCTCATCAAGCCAATTCATGGTCATCTGAATGTATGGTTCTTCAGTAACATTTATCACGCATATTTTTGTATCATTATCAGCTAAGGGACAGGCTATGAGCAGACTGGAAATGTATTGGGATGTTTTACTTCCATCAATGGTTATCTCCCCTCCCCTCATCCTGCCTTTCACAACAATTGGGGCACAGGAATTTCCCCTTGTGGAAAATACATGAGCACCAAGGCTGTTAAGTCCGTCAATCAAGGCTTGGGCAGTTCTGCGTCTGGTCTGTTCATCTCCGGTAAATACAGAATACCCATCACTCAAAGCAGCCATAGCAAGGGTAATATACAAGGTTGTGCCAGAATTCCCTACATCAAGAATATTCTCCGGGGTCATGATTTTTCCGCTTGTTCCATGGACAATCCAGCTTTCCTCTGAAAATGCGCCATTCTGAGATGATACCTCTCCCTCTGTGCCTTTGTGCCTTTGTGCCTCTGTGCCTTGCTTTTCCCCCAATTCTATCCTTACCCCCAACCCCTGACACACGGTTACCGCTGATAAGGTATCACTTGAATACAATGGATTGATAATCTCTGAGGTACCCTCAGCCAGAGAAGCAATAACAACGGCTCGGATAGTATGTGATTTTGAGGCAGGTATTATAACCTTGCCATTTAATTCGGATGGGGATACAATAAGATTCATAGTACCTCGTATTGCAAATCGTTGTATGGGCAATCTCTTGCGGTTACCTTTTGGTTACTTTCTTATTCATAATGGTTGTTAATATCAATAATTTCTACCGTTTCTTTGTCTGCAAATACAAATACAGCACGATATTGCAAGTCAACACGAAATGAATATATGCGCAACTCTTTTGGCTCTAACATTTCTGTTCGTAATCCTGTATGTCTCCAATTTTGTTCAAATAACTGTAGTTGCTTTTGCCACCTTCTTGTCAACCTATGTTTTTGCAAATATCTTTCTAAAGCAGAATGAAGTGGTAGAATTTTCATCCAAATGTTTTGGATTGCTCCATCCTCTTTCGCAAAGAATCAAGAAATTCCTTGTTATATTTACCTGTAGCTCCCATCTTCTCCATAACGGTATCTATCTTCCGAATTGGTGGTGACTCTGCAATTAATTCTTGATCAAGCTCAAAAAAGCGCATCATCTCGCCTCGAACTGCTTTTTGAATCAACTCAAACAATTCATTCACAGAAAGCGAGCTTACTTGTTGGGCAACTAATACAGACATTATTTCTTCTCCTTTTTGTCCTCAGTAGCCCAACCCGCAAAATCTTCAAATGCATTGGTCTCGAAAATAATCCGTTTCATTGTAGCGTATTCTGAGGGACTTCAATCAGATTCCGTTGATTATTTATACTCAAGTGGGGCATAAATTACGATTTTTTGGTAAGGATTAATCAAGGAGAGCAAGGCGTGCAAGGTTCGCAATAGTGTACTATTGCGAACCTGAACAACGCAGCTATCGTTGATTAAGACTAGCGAAAAACGCAATTTATGCCCCACTTGAGT
>MNYI01000081.1 GCA_001873945.1 Candidatus Desantisbacteria bacterium CG2_30_40_21 | reverse complement strand
AAGCTGCTTATGACCGCTGCCTCATCCAGAAAACTCTACGGCTATGGTACGGGTATGCCTTCATGTTTTATATTGGAGGCAGGGATAAGGTAGGGGGAGATATGGAGATTAATCGGTAGGACAGGCATTCTTGCCTGTCATCTGCAACAGGACAGGCAGAAATGCCTGTCCTACCGACAATTCTGTTGATAATCGACACCATCTCCTCTATTCCCTTATTCCCCTTTGAACATAAGTTTTGCCATAATGAGAATTGCTGGGGTAAATAAAGGAGAAATAACAAATGCAGTATCAAGAAGGAAAGATAGGCAGGGTATTTGTCATTAAATTTGATCATAACGACGACCTACTGTTAAACCTCAAGGAATTAATCATCAATGAAAATGTACCATCAGGTATGGTCTTTTTTTGGGGGCATTAGAGAAAGGGAAGTTAGTGGTGGGTCCGGAAAAACTATGTGTGCCGCCAATACCGATATGGACATCATTTACAGATGGACGGGAAGTATTTGGAATTGGTACCATCTTCTGGGACTTCGATGCCCCTAATATTCATATCCATTTTTCTGCCGGACGAGGTAAAGAAATATTGATGGGATGCCTCAGGAAAGAGGCAAGGGTATACTTAGTTATAGAGGCATTTCTTATAGAGGTTACTGATATTAATGCACAAAAGCAATATTTTGATGAGATTGGAATAAGTATGTTACAGTTTAATGAAAAGGAATGAGAGCTGGATTACTGCCGGAGTTTACCTTTGTGAAACTCTTGTCCTCACGAAAGTGGGGAACCGGGGCAGGAATGACGCGTTATTCAGATTAGCAATAGCACACTATTGTCGTGTCAACCTGTCAATCATTATCCTTTGTCAGAAAACTGGCATAAACTGGAACATGGTCTGAGATGGATGTACTCCCATTCGGGGGACCAGGAACATTATATCGTGGATATTTATCATAAGCCTTTAACAAGCCGATGCTTGCCGGCTTATATTCATCAAAGCAACCACCCTTGCCCTTGTAAAGAATGATATGATCAATTAGTGATCGATATCTTTGTTGTCCACTCTTGCCTATATAAGAGACACTCCCTGGCACAAGATCCCCGGTCAATATCTTAATATCCTTTCTCTGGCTAAGAGGGACAAAGGGATTTCTTTCCAATGTCTCATTAAAATCACCAAGGATAATAATATCTTTTTCCATGGGACAAAATTGTAATTCCTTATCCATCCAGTTAGATACGCATTGAATCTGCTGCTTGCGATATGAATCGGTGTCTTCATTGCCAATCTTTGATTTTAGATGAACCACTGCCAAAATAAAATCAAACCCATCTGGTTTGACCTTAGCCCTTACCCTTAAGCCTGGTCTGAATTTTTTATCATTATTTAAGGTAAGTGTTTTTATCTCACTTACCTCAGAGACATCTATCACCAAGCTATTGTAGATTATTCCTACATGAATAGGGGCAGTACCACCGGTTATCTCATACTTGAATCCATCAAGGTATTTGACCAATTCATCAAGTGCTTTTGGTTCTACAATCTCTTGAATGCCAATTAGCTCAAGCCCAAGATCTTTGATTACTCGGGCAATCTGCTTCATATCCTTACCCTTAGCGGCAAGGTTTTCAATGTTAAATGTAGCTATCTCAATATACTGTGGTCTGGCTGCCTCACATGATGAAAGCAGGAAAGAAAAAAGAAATATGAGTATTAGCGATCTCATGATTTTCTCCTTAAAATTAAGATGAGGATATTATATTCTAAATACAGATAAATGTCAATCTTTTTTTAACTACTTAGCTATTGTTATTTCATACACATTTTGAATCAGCAAAAAATTTCAGGAAAATGAAATTAGGACTTGCATCTTAATGTCGAATGTGATATGCTAAATAGTTACAATTATGAATTGTCAATTGTCAATTATTTTGATGGAAATAAGGAGGAAGATATGTCAAAAGAAATAAAAATCGATCATATCTGTCGGGTCGAGGGACACGGTGGAGTAACCATTGATATGGAAAGGGACATTGTCAATATTGAGGTATTTGAAGGCTCAAGGTTTTTTGAGTTTTTAGTTGTGGGCAAGTCATATCAGGAGATACCATCAATTGTTTGCCGAATATGTGCCATCTGTAGCATATCCCATATGATAACAGCGCTTATGGCAATTGAAAATGCCTTTGGGATACAAATATCCAGACAAACCATGCTCTTACGGGAACTCATTCACTGTGGCGGGATGATAGAAAGCCATGGTCTGCATCTATTCTGTCTGGCTGCACCCGACTATCTTGGTGTTACCTCTGTTATTACTCTGGCAGAAAAGGAGCCAGAACTGGCAAGTATGGGCTTAAGGCTTAAGAAATTAGGTAATAAGATTCAGGAAATTATTGGTGGGGGAAGGCCTATCCATCCGATAAATCTGTGCATTGGCGGTTTTGGAATGATCCCTGAAAAGCATGAATTGCTTGTCTTGAAAAAAGAGCTGGAGATGGCTGTGGATGATGGGATTAAAGCTGTTCAATTTTTTTCAGGGATAGATGTTTTTCCAGTAGAGCCGGCTGAATATTTTTCTGCATTAAAACCTGTGAATAATAAATTTGGTTTTTTTGGAGAAAGTATTCGTGTCTCCGCAGGTAGCACCCCCGGCAATGAATGCGAGTTTGAAATAAGTGATTACAGGAGTGTATGCCACGAAGTGGTGGTTGAACATTCTCGGGCAAAGCATAGCCATTATAATGATAAACCATTTATGGTGGGGGCATTGGCAAGGATAATGTTGTTTGGTGATATGCTTTATGGCAAGTCTAAGGAAGCCTTAACGATGACTGAAATTACAAAAAATCCACTACATAATAATCTGGCACAGGCAATAGAATTGGTTTATGCCAGCCAGAGGTGTCTATTGATTATAGACGAGCTTCTTGATACCCAAATGAAGGATGAAACACCCCCTGAATTTCAACCAAAGGCATGTACAGGGACAGCTGCCTTAGAGGTGCCAAGGGGTACACTATATCATCATTATGAATTTGATGAAAACGGAAAAAATATCAAGACAGATATTATCACCCCAACAGCCATAAACTTAGCTAATATGGAAAGGGATGTAAGAGGGATTGTAAAATCTCAAAAACAGGATGGAATACTTGACGAACGGGCTATCTCTACTAAGGTAGGTATGTTGTTGCGGGCTTATGATCCTTGTATTTCGTGTTCTGTGCATTAACTAATGGAGGGCGGACATTCCTGTCCGCCCTCCATTGGCAGGTTAGAAAACCCGCCTTCTGTTATCCATTGTTTCTTATTTCAAGCAGTCATCTCTCCAGCAGCAATCTATTTGATCGCACTCATTATTCATAGCTGCTCCAAAACAATCAAGGTTGCCTTCTGTTCTCTGAATCTCTCGAATAAGGTCATCCTTTTTCATTTTTCCTGGACTTATTCCCAACCCCTTCGCTTTGCTTTTAATCTCATCAATCTTCATTCAACTAACCTCCTTTTTTTATTTAACCAACTGTGTTGGTCAATTATACTCAAGTGGGGCATAAATTGCGATTTTTCTCGGGGTGAGGATAATCAAGGAGAGCAATGGCGCGTAAGGTGAGCAATAGTGTACTATTGCGAACCTGAACAACACAGCTATCGTTGATTAAGACCAGCGAAAAACGCAATTTATGCCACACTTGAGTATATATTCATTGTTACTAAATTATACAACATTTATATTATTTTGTCAAGTTTTTTTGTGCTGGGAATAAATTACTTGCTTTTTTTACCTTTTTGTGTTATTATTTTGGTAACTACTCAGCTATTGTTATTCTAAGCACATTTGCTTTTACTTTTCTGTCATTCCGAACTACTGTGAGGAATCTTTCTTTCTGTTGTCCCAATCATCATCATTATTGTAAACATTGCATAAGGAAAGATCCCTCAGTCGAGTACTCCTTCGGGATGACAGCATCAAGTACTTCATTGGGATAACATTTTTGCAAGAGAGCTGAGTAGTTACTTATTTTGTAATTATTTTAATTTCATAATGGAGGAAAGATTGTTAATCCTTGGAATTGAAACCTCATGTGATGAAACGGCTGCTGCTGTTGTTGAGGATGGTCAACATATACTGTCAAATATTATTGCTTCTCAAGTCAAATTCCATGAACCATATGGTGGTGTTGTTCCGGAGATTGCTTCAAGAAAGCATATTGAGGTAATCAATCAGGTAGTTGTCTCAGCCATTAATGAGGCAGGAATAACATTAAATGATATTGAAGCAATAGCTGTTACCTATGGTCCGGGATTGGTTGGGGCTTTGTTAGTAGGGGTATCCTTTGCTAAGGCATTGGCTTATGGGAGAAGACTCCCGCTGATTCCCATAAATCATCTTGAAGCACACATATATGCTGTTTATCTTGAGTATCCGCAGATTAATCTGCCGGCTATTGCTCTGGTTGTTTCTGGTGGTCATACAGAGATGATATTGGTTAAAGAATTAGGGGTTTATGAGTCGCTTGGCAGGACAAAAGACGATGCCATAGGTGAGGCGTATGATAAGGTGGCAAAATGGCTTGGGCTTGGGTATCCTGGCGGACCGATTATTGACCAATTGGCTATAACTGGCAACAGGGAGGCAATAAGATTTCCAAGGCCAACTATAAAGCATAGCAAGTATGATTTCAGCTATAGCGGGTTAAAGACAGCTGTGATTAATTATACAAAAACAACGCATCATCCATTACCGGTTGAAGATATTGCTGCCAGTTTTCAGGAAGCAGCTGTGGATGCCTTGGTAAGTAAGGTAATGAATGCGGTTCAAGATATGGCAGCTGTTTCGATTATACTTGGCGGCGGTGTAGCTGCTAACTCCAGATTAAGAGAACAGCTTAATGCAAAAACAACTGGAAAAGATATAGCCCTCTATATTCCATCAATTGTATTGTGTACGGATAATGCAGCTATGATAGCTGGATTAGGTTTTCATAAGTATAATGCAGGCAATCGGTCTGACCTGTCTTTAGATGTTAATTCTAATTTGAAGTGGGAAAAATGGGGGGAAAAATGGGGAAAAATGGGGACAGCGCGAAAAATGGGGACAGCGCCCTATTTTTAGAAAAAAATAGGGCGCTGTCCCCATTTTTCCCCATTTTCCCCCATTTTTCCCATTTTTCCCCTACCTTGATCTCTCTTATCAATAT
>MNYI01000194.1 GCA_001873945.1 Candidatus Desantisbacteria bacterium CG2_30_40_21 | reverse complement strand
TAGAACTACAGAAGATACAAAATAAATATTGACAAACTGTTTATTTTATTTTATAATTAAGGAGTCGTAACTACTCACCACAAAGGCACGAAAACACAAAAAGTTGATAAGTTGAATAGTTGATGGGTTGATAAGTGGATGAATTGATAGGAAATGTTTATGAATTATGAATCTGTGTTCCTTTAACCTATAAACTCATCAACCTATCAACCTATCAACTTATGTGTTCTCCGTGGTGAATTACTTTACCTGAGTAGTTACATTTGTGGTAAGGAATTTCTGCTGTAACTACTCAGCTTGCATGCGAAAGACGACTAAGTAAGCTACCCGCACAAAACAAAGCGAAAGCAAGTAAGCTCATCGTTCCAAATTCTAATCATACAGGTCAAAATTTTTCTTTACATTTTTTGAGTTTAATGGTATAATAAATATTCAGAGTTCAGAAGTTCAAAATAAATACCTGTGAGGAGTAAAGAAATAAGATGCCTGCAAGAATTATTGCTTTAACCAATCAAAAGGGTGGCTGCGGAAAAACTACAACTGCCGTAAATTTAAGCACTGCTTTAGCCTCCATGGGGCAAAGGGTTTTGTTGCTTGATATGGATCCGCAAGGTAATGCCAGCATCCACCTTGGCATCAGCATCTATGACCTTCCGGTATCCATGTATGATGTCTTAGTTGATCCAGATAAAATGCTCAGGGATGCTATCTATAAAACCCCTGTGGAGAATCTTGATATTGTTCCATCAAATATTGAGCTTTCAGGTGCAGAATTGGAGCTTGTGAATATGATTGGCCGTGAGTCTACTTTGAAGGATAGTATGGATGGTACGGAAAATGAATATGATTTTATCTTTATTGATTGTCCGCCATCACTTGGTTTGCTTACACTAAATGCCTTAACCACATCCACTGAGGTTATGATACCTGTGCAAACAGAATACTTTGCCTTAGAAGGAATGAAAAAACTATTAAAGAGTGTTGAGGTGGTTAAAAAAAGATTGAATCATAATCTGGAGGTAACAGGTATTATCCCTACCATGTATGATGTAAGGGTAAATTTAAGTGATGCTATCATGGAGAAGATAATTGAATGCTTTGGGAATAAGGTTTTTAAGACAAAGATTCGAAAGAATGTTCGGCTTGCTGAATCACCTTCCTTTGGTATTCCCATAGAAGTATATTCACCCAAGTCACATGGTGCCCATGATTATTGTTGCCTGGCAAAAGAGGTGCTTAATAATGGCTAAAAGGGTTGTTCTTGGAAAAGGGATTGATTCCATATTTAATATCACTAAACCCATACTCACACCTGTTGATAATGGCAATAAGACTGAGATACAGAAGTTTATCAGGCTATCCAAACAGCCAAAATTTAAGACATTTGACATTAAGCTTTCTATCCTTCTGCGGCAGGATCAATTAGACTGGCTTTCTTTATTAGAAAGAAAGGTGATGAAGAATAGGTCTTCAAGGAATAAAAAAGAAAGAATTACCAAAAACACCATCATTCGAGCCTGTCTTGATTTGATCAAAGAAATAGATTTTGATGTGCGAGAGATAGCAGATGAGGCTGAATTTCTTCTACATCTAAAACATGCCCTTGTGGGAGATAGAGAGGATGGAAGAAAAGAGATGGGGGGATAATTCATTTCAGCCCCCCTATCTGTCATTTCAAACTACTGCGAAAAATCTACACTGCGGCTTTTTGCGTGCGAAGACAGGAGGTGCAGATATTTCTATATGCTGTTGTCCCCTTAATTGTTAACTTCATATGTTGAATATTTGGCAACCATCTTCTCTTTGTTTTTTGATTTGAATGGCTGACATTATTGCCAGTCATTGGTCCCTTTCCGCAAAACTCACATACCTTACCCATAATAACTCCTCCTTAATGTTTTTGGCATGGTTCAAAACTGTTTACCACAGAGGCACAAAAGCACAGAGAATTACAACCCCCCTAACCCCCGTATATTTAATACAGTCACATACTCACATGTCTAATTGTTGCTCCTGACTTTGAACCATACCTATTTTAGCATAAAAACAGTGATTTTGCAAGTGTTTTTTACTTACGCAAGGCAGATATTGCAGGTGTATGAAATATCACACTATACACTATCTGTTCCCTAAAGTTAAACCAATAGTATTGCCGATAAGTATTAAGGATAATCAGTGATTCCGGATGGCTTCCCCGGTCACCATACATTACCAAGAGGTGAAATATTATGAAAAAATGGGATTCAGTTTATCTTAATCTGGCTAAGAGCTGTCAGCAAAGGGAGCAGTGGGATCGAGCCATTGAATATGCAGAAAAAAATGCTCAACTCGGCAAAGAAACAGGGGACTTAAAACTCATTCTGCAAAGCTATATTATTATTGGTTTGTCTCATGACAAATTGGGCAAGTATGATCAAGCAATTTCTTACTATAAACAAGCAATAAGTATTATGGATGAGATAGAGGACGATTTTAAGAAAAAGGATATTTATCATGTTGTAGGTATGTTGTATGAAAAAAAAGGGCAAATAGAAGAGGCACAGCATTATTATGAAAAGGGTAAGATGTATTTGCGATGAGACATTTAACGGTAATTATTCCTCCTACATATACTCACCATGGAGACACGGAGGCACAAAGAAGAACATCCCTCCTCCACTTTGATAAGGAGGAATTAGGAAAATACAAACCAGCTACTCGTTTACCCAATTTGTTATCTTGCCTTAAATCATGCCACTTTACTCTGTATTTCTTCTTCGTGTCTCTGTGCCTCTGTGGTAAATTCCCCTCGCTGAGTAGTTATCCCCTACACATTAAACCTGAAACAAAATATATCCCCATCCTGCACCTCGTATTCCTTACCTTCAACCCGAAATAGTCCTTTTTCTTTAACCGCTGCCTCTGAGCCAAGGGCAATCAAATCTTTATAGTTTATCACCTCTGCTCGAATAAATCCCCTTTCTATGTCTGAGTGTATCTTACCAGCAGCTCTTGGGGCTTTGGTATGTCTTGCGATAGGATATGCCTTGACCTCCTTTGGTCCACAGGTGAAAAAGGTTACCAGATCAAGCAGGCTATAGCAGGTATTAATCAGCTTATTTAGCCCGGAGTTTTCTATGCCAAGCTCTTTCATGTATTCCTTTTTTTCATCCTCTTCGAGCTGGCAAAGTTCTGCCTCTATTTTGGCACAAACAGCAATAACATTTTTCCCTACAATATCAGAGATCATTCTCACAGTTTCTTCACCAGGAATATCCTGTTCAGCGATATTGGCTACGAATAGGATTTTTTTAGGGGTTAATAATTGAAGCTCATCAATGATGGCTTGCTCCTGTGGGGTAATCTTTCTGCTTCTAAGTGGAAGGTTATTGTCAAGGGTTTCCTTTAAGCCTTCCAATATCTTTATCTGTTCTTTTATCTTGGCATCCCCTGATCTTGCCTGTTTTTCTAATCGTTCAATCTTTCGACCAAGAGAATCCATGTCAGCTAAGATCAATTCCATTTCTATGGACTCTATCTCTCCAGTCGGGTCAATCTTTGAGATGCCAGATGCAGCGGACTCAAAACAACGAACAACGAGAACAAGGGCATCAACCTCCCGTAGTTGTCCCAATTTTTGTGTTCCAATCTCATCTGAATCCGATGAGCCAGCAATGTCCATAAATTCAATTGAGGTATGGCTTATCTTTTTGGGCTGATACATTTTAATCAACCTTTCCATTCGCTCATCAGGAACCTTAACCACACCAATATTTACCCCACCCTTCTGATACCCGGATATATCCACATTCAAGCCGGTAAGCCCATTAAACAGGCTGGTTTTACCAGAAGATCTACTGCCAATTATACCAAGTTTCATTTTTTTCACCTCAATTGTTCTAATATTCCTTCCAAATCGCTCGGATAATGCGACACTGCCCATGCCCATTTGCCAAAACCGCCATGTGTATTGACCGCTTGCACCCATTCGTCGAGAAAATCATGCTTGACTTTATTGCGGTCGTCGTCCTTGCCTTTCGTAATGCCAGTTATTCTCTGATAATCATTTTCACGCCATTTTTTAACACACTTTCTAATATCATTAACCAGAGAAATCTCAACAAAAATACCCGGGTCATCGGATGACCGTGACCCGAGCGTTGCCATAACATATCCTGCAGATCGCCTACCTTCAACTTTACTAAATATCCGGGCGGTACATTCATATGACCAGTATTCCTTGGGCTCCTCATACGGAGAATTAATAATCAGCTTGTCAATTTTATTTAGCATTTGCTTTAATCCTTGATCGTTCTGAGCTGCTGTAATAACATCGGAATATCTTCTTTCACCGTTGACCAGACAATCTTGTAATTTATATCAAAATAGGCATGAATAAGCTTATTACGCATGCTGATAATATTCCTCCATTGTATATTTGGATAAGCATTACGAAATTCCTGTGTTGTTTGTGCCGCAGCCTCTCCTATTATTTCCAGTGCGTGCATTACAGCAAACGCCAGTTGTTCATTTTGTTGTAAATCATCGTATGTTTTATTAGTCAGAAATTCTTGTGCTTTTTCTGCTGATTCAATCATATGGAGAATTCTTATTTTATCTTCTCTTCGCATATTGCACCTCAGCTGTCTTTTCTACATTTTGTCTAAAATATCGGCTCAAATCCTGCGGGGTTCTTAAATCTACTTCGCGTCCGATAATATCGGAAAGTTCGTTTTGAATACCGCAAAATGTTAATAATCCGGGAATGTTATTTTCTTCAAATTCAACAAGAATATCTATATCGCTATCCGAACGCATTGTCCCTTTAATAGCCGAACCAAACACAGCTAATTTTTTAATATGATTTCTATTGCAAAATTCTTCCAATTTTTCTTTTGAATTATATTCGATCAAATTATACATAGTGAGCCTCCTCTTCACAACTTAATTATCCGCAGGCTTTCAATTCTCCGGTCATCAACGATTTTTACCGCGCATTGTTTATACTCACCGACTGAGAAAGGAAACGAAACGGTTCCACGGTAAGCCTCTATCAACTCCTGATCGATTTCCGCCTTTAAGTTCTTCGCGAGTTTGCTCCAGCCCTCTACATCTGAGACAAGAGGAAAGAATACCTGTCGTAGCAGCAATTCTCATTATGGTAAAATGGATAAGGGGGAGATATGGAGATTAATCGGTAGGACAGGCATTCTTGCCTGTCATCTGCAACAGGACAGGCAGAAATGCCTGTCCTACCGACAATTCTGTTGATAATCGACACCATCTCCTCTATTCCCTTATTCCCCTTTGAACATAAGTTTTGCCATAATGAGAATTGCTGCTGTGTGGGATACTAATGGAGGAAAGAAGGTGA